>DSBF01000028.1 GCA_011049495.1 Ignavibacteria bacterium | reverse complement strand
ACTAAAATACCATAGAAATGACCGCACTTTAATCATTGCAGCCTCATATTAGTTTAAAGTTTTTAGTCTAAGTATTCCAAAAGAAATTCTTCGTCATTGTTTAATTTAATTCTGATTTTCTTCACTGTTTCTTTTTCCATCGCTTGAAATTGATTTTCATATTCTTCACTTGCTTCTTCAATTACTAAATCACCGGAAGTATTTATTTTTGCTAATTTACCTGCACCAACAGAACCTGAAGCTTTTGTGCCAAGGAGACTTTCAATTTCAACGACGCCTTCCTTAACAAAAATCAACATTGCCCCATCTAATTGGACATTAAAAAAGCCCTTTGTACCACGTATCGAGGCAACTCCGGTGGGTGTAGTAAACTTAAACTCATCATCTCCTTGATCAGTAATTTCAAACCCTACTCTTCCTTTCTCGATAAAGGTGTTTTTGTTTAATCTACTATCTTCTTTTGAACCATAAATGGTAACAACGGAATTTTCTCTTACTCTGATTAAAGAATTATCCAAAAATTTTAAAAGTGCAAGTGAACGACTTCCGGTTCTTACTTCATCACCATCATAAACTACAGAACCAAGTTTTGCATTCCCCCAATTTTCGGTCTCAACTGCTTTATATTCAACTGTTTGAATAATTTTTGTAAGTACCCCAACTGACGTTGGACTTAACGCGTATAGGTTGAACACTAACAAAGCAGGTAACAGTATGTACTTAATCATTTTCATTTTTCTCCCTAATCTTGTTCAATGTTCAAAATATTATCAGGATGCAGCCTAAGGTAATTTAATAGATCTTGAATCTCCTGTGGAGAAAGATTAATTCCTGTATCCTCCCAGCTAATATCCGTTATTTGAAGATTACCGCTAAGAAGTCTATCTAACAAATTACTACCCAAACCATCATACAGAGATTGTAGTAATTGAATAAAATTTTCGGAGGTTTCTTCTTGGAAAGGATTTGCAGGATCATCAAGATAAAAGTTAACAATGTTACTTTTTATCATATCAGAAGGAGTCCCACCAACAATGAGTGCTGCTACTCTAAATACAATTTCTTGTCCCGGAGTCCATTCTCTTGATAAAATAGTTCTTAAATCAATACTGTTAAGTACTCCAACCGGGACATTATTAATTATGGGAGCACCGGAATCCAGTGCATCTTCAAGAGACTGGGCGGCACTTTCTCTTACATTGGCTTTAATTTCATAATACTGAATACCATTAAGTTCGGTCCACTCTGCATGTACACCCCCAATATTTTCAATTGAACCTGGTTGGGGCAGAATAATTGATAAAGTCTGAGCAGGATTACTAAACTCATATGTTTTAGAATCAAAAGCCAATTGCTGATCATTAGCATCAAGCAGATAAATATCTAAACGATATTGACCACTTGGTCTGCCGCGTCTTCTGTTTTCATCGATAAGGCTGTTATTTGATTCTCCCCTCCCTAATTGAATAGCGTTGCCTAAATCAGTATTAAAAAAGGAGCGTGCTTGAAAGAGGCGTGTTCTGAATGTCATCAACCATTCGAAGCCCGAATTATCATCTTTCTTCCAAAAGATTTCGCCGCGAACTTTGACGTCCCCTTGTTCAGGGGAGATTGTAACTGCAAATATCCTTGGAGCCCCGGCTAAATCATTAGAGAAAATAAAAGGAGCAAAATCTCCTTCGGAGAATGAAGAGACTTGAAGATTGATTTGATAGGATTGAGCAGAAACAAAGATTAACTGAGCGGAAATAAAAAGAAGAAATATTATTTTTCGCATATTTATACCCTGCGTTGTTAATTCAATATTTACTATTAAATATAATACAAAGTTTGTATTCTATACTACGCTCACCGTCAATAAAAGCAAGGCATCAACAAATTAATGAAATGGGAACAAAAAGACTACTGATAATTAGGAATTTTCTAAAAATTAAAGCACCTTATTCACGATTAATTAATTGTACTATCTTTATCAACATTTGTAAATCCGAATTGATGACCGGGCTGTCCTTCTAATTTGATTTCCCCAAATCTGCTTTCGAATTTATTAATGTTATCCTGTAATGCTTTCATTAACATCTTTGCATGTTGGGGTGTAGTAATAATCCTTGATAATACTTTTGCTTTTGGAATTCCTGGAACAACTCTTGTAAAATCAAGTACAAACTCAGCAGGTGAATGGGTAATAATAGCTAAATTTGAGTATATACCTTCAGCTTCCTTTTCGCCGAGTTCAATTTTAAGTTGTTGAGTTTTCTTATCCTCTGGTTTATTCATAGTTCCTCCAATTATAAAAATGCCCACACTCCAATTTGAAGTGTGGGCATATGAAAAATAAAAAATAATATTCTATCTGTTCTGGTCAGCCTTTTCAAAAGCTTCAATCGATTTTTCATTCATTCCAAGATTAGCATAAACTCTGCCCAATAGCTCCCAAATTTGAGCATCATTCGGATTCAAGTCAAGATATCTTTCCAAATGTGGAAGTGATTTTTCAAATTTCTCTTTATAAGAATCATCCTCTGAACCTTCTTCAACAGCTTTATCTCTTAATTCCGTACCCCACTTAACATAAGTAGCAGCTAAGTTATAAACAGCATTTGAATAAAGAGGGTCAAGTTCAATTGCTTTTAAGAACTGTTCCTCGGCAATATCGAATTCACCGGCTTCAAGAAGAAGAACGCCATAATTATACCTGTAATATTGATTATCCGGGTCTATTTTTACACCTTCCTTAAATGATTCCATTGCAACATCAAGTTTGTTGGCATTTATGTAAGCATTTGAAAGATATAAAAGAATTTCTTCGTTACCCGGGAAATCAACTCTGCCTTTTTGTAGAACTTTAATTGCTTCATTGAAATTTTCCATTGCAGCAATACTATCTTGAACATTTTCGGTAGTTCTATAAGAGCTCATCAATTGTTGACCTTCAGTGATATAAATTTCACCAAGCATAGCGTAAGATTCTGCATTAGCTTTTCTATCAACTAAAGCTTTTAGTGGTTTTGCGGCTTCATTAATTCTTCCTGCATTAATATATGCAAACGCCAAATTTTTATAAGTATCTAATGAATCCGGTTGAATTAAAATTGCATTTTCAAAACGTTCAATTGCCCTGCTAAAATACATTTGGGTTGAATCTTCGCTTGTAACTTGAGCAGCTCTGTTGAATAAACCAACACCTTTGTTGAAATTATCTGCCCAGTGGAAATTCTTATTTTCCATTATTTCTTGTTGGAATTTTTTGCTTACTGCGAGCGACTTATCAAAATACTCAATCATCTTAGCGAATTCCCCTTCTTCACCATAAATAAACCCTAATAAGAATAATCCTTCATCACTTTTAGGATTCTTTTCAATTTCGCGCATCAAAGCTTCTTTGGCTTTTTCATTATTATTTTGCTGCATGTATAACCTTGCACTGGTAATTTCAGTCGATGCACATTGGAAAGCTGCAAATCCGAATGTCATCGCCAAAAGACTTAAAATAATAACCAACCTTTTCATTCCTACTCCCGTTAATAATTAATTTGTTTTTATAGGAAGTCAAATTACCAATTTGAGACCCGATAATCAAGATTTATCCAGCCGGAAGTTACCCCATTTTTTTACTTTTTCACTTGATGTTTCTGATATTAGTAATAACTAAACAACTTAGTTGTTTGCTCAAGAAAATTTCGGGGTAACTCATGTTTATTCAGCACAAAGGTTAACTTAAGATTGGTCATCAGCTTGTAAATATGAATCTAATTAAGAAAGTTATCAATACAATATGATTTCGGTTTACAGATACCGGTTTTAATTGATTTTCGGACTCTAAAAGGATATTTTTGTCTAAAAGGAATTTAACAATGAAAACTGAAGAAATAATCAAATCTGCCCCAAAAGTAATGCTTCACGATCACCTTGACGGTGGTTTACGCCCCGGCACAATTGTGGATTTAGCTAAGGATTATAAATATAAAAAACTTCCTACAACAGACCCCGGTGAACTTGCCGATTGGTTCCATAGAGGCGCTAACAAAGGGAATCTTGTTGAGTATTTACAAGGTTTTGAACATACAATTGCTCTTATGCAAACAAAAGACTCTTTAAAGCGAATTGCTTTTGAGATGATGGAAGATATGGCTGATGACGGAGTTTGTTATGTTGAAACTCGCTTTGCACCGGTATTTCATAACGAAAAAGGTTTGCATTTTGATGATGTAATTGAAGCAGTTTTGGAAGGGTTAGAACTTGGTAAAGAAAAATATGGTGTTGGTTATGGACTTATTCTTTGCGGCATGCGTAACATGAAAAATACCCTGGAAATAGCGGAACTTGCTGTTAATTTTAGAAATAGTGGAGTTGTCGGTTTCGATTTAGCAGGTGAAGAAGGCGGATATCCGCCGAAGCAGCATATTGATGCATTCCAATTTATTAAACGTGCGAATTTTTTTATTACTATACATGCCGGTGAAGCATTTGGCAAAGAATCTATTTGGCAGGCAATTCAATATTGCGGTGCTCATCGGATAGGTCATGCAACCCGTCTTTCAGAAGATATCACTTTTGATAAAGACGGCAATATAGTTGGACTTGGTGAATTAGCACAATATGTTTTAGATACCCGTTTACCGCTCGAAATATGCTTATTAAGTAATGTTCATACCGGAGCTGTTGATAAATTAGAAAATCATCCATTTATTAAATTATTTAGACAAAAGTTCAGAGTTTTTCTTAATACCGATGACAGGTTAATGAGCGATACAACCTTAACAAAAGAGTACTTAACCGCAGCGGAATTATTTAATATAAGTCTTGATGAAATCGAGAAGTTAAATATCAATGCAATGAAATCTGCTTTCATACCCTACAGTGAAAGACTTGATTACATTTACAATGTTATTAAACCGGGTTATCAACAGATTAGAGAGAAACTTCTGTCCTTGAAAGAATAAACTATGGCAAAAAAACTATTCAAGAATTACAATTATTCTTTTGATACAAACGAAAGAAAATTATTAACCACTTTTTGTAAGCAGATATTAAATCAAGTTTCTTCGGATGAAAAACTTTACCGGGAAGCAAAGGTTTTTCAATCAATTTTAGATAAACTTAAAGAGGGCAATGAAGAAACAAAACTTACAAAAGATGAATCAACCAAACTATCTCTTTACTTAAGAGAGAATTCAAAGAATATTGAAAAGCAAATCGATAAAAGTTGGTTCATTAAAAAGTGGCTGCTTAAATCAATGCACAAACAATATAAGAGTATTCTCGTAAATCATTTTAGTGATTAAAATGGAAAAGAAAATTAAAGAAATAAGAGCACCCCGCGGATCCGATCTGACTTGCAAAGGCTGGATTCAAGAAGCAGCAATGCGGATGCTTATGAATAATTTAGACCCCGATAATGCCGAGAAACCTGAAGAACTTATTGTATACGGCGGCTCCGGAAAGGCTGCAAGAAATTGGGAAAGCTATGATGCTATTGTATCTTCTCTTAAAAATTTAGAGAACGATGAAACACTGCTTGTACAATCAGGTAAACCGGTTGGTATTTTTAAGACTCACACAGACGCACCGCGAGTAATTATATCAAATTCAATGCTAGTACCGGATTGGGCAAATTGGGATGAATTCCGGCGACTTGAAAATCTTGGTTTAACTATGTACGGACAAATGACTGCCGGAAGCTGGATTTATATCGGTACACAGGGCATTTTACAAGGCACATACGAAACTTTTGCAGAATGTGCAAAGCAGAACTTCAACGGTACGCTTGAAGGCAAATTTCTATTAACTGCAGGTTTAGGCGGAATGGGAGGCGCTCAACCATTAGCAGCTACAATGAATGGTGCCGCATTTTTAGGTATCGATGTAGATGCAAAAAGAATTCAAAAAAGAATTGACACCGGTTATATTGATGTTCTCAGCTACGATCTAGATGAAGCATTAAAATTAGTTCTTGATGCAAAAGAAAAAAAGAAAGCTTTATCTGTAGGCTTGGTCGGAAATGCCGGCGATATTCTCCCTGCTATTTTAGGAAGAGGAATTGTACCTGATGTTCTAACAGATCAAACTTCTGCACATGATACTTTAAACGGATATGTTCCTATGGATATGAGTCTTGATGAAGCTATAAAATTGAGAACTACCGATCCCGATGAATACATTATTAGAGCTCGTGAAACAATTGTAAGACATGTAAAAGCTATGTTGGATTTTCAGAAAAAAGGTGCCGTTACTTTTGATTACGGAAATAACATTAGAGGAGAAGCAAAAGAAAACGGTGTAATTAATGCATTTGATATTCCCGGTTTTGTACCAGAATATATTCGTCCGTTATTTTGTGATGGAAAAGGTCCATTTAGATGGGCAGCTCTATCCGGTGACCCAAATGATATTTTTGAAACAGATAAAGCGGTAATTGAAACATTTCCCGAAGATGAGGCACTTGTCAGGTGGATTAAATTAGCTCAAGAAAAAGTACACTTCCAAGGATTACCGACAAGAATTTGCTGGTTGGGATACGGTGATCGAGCAAAGATGGGTAAAATTTTCAATGATTTAGTTGCCAGCGGAAAAGTAAAAGCTCCCATTGTAATTGGCAGAGATCATTTAGATTGCGGTTCAGTTGCTTCCCCTTATAGAGAAACAGAAGCAATGAAAGACGGAAGTGATGCAATTGCTGATTGGCCTATTTTAAATGCATTACTAAACGCAATCGGCGGAGCTAGCTGGGTTTCTGTTCATCATGGTGGCGGTGTCGGTATCGGCAAATCTATTCATGCAGGAATGGTTATTGTAGCCGATGGAACAAAAGAAGCAGAAAAAAGATTAGAACGTGTATTAACTTATGATCCAGGTATGGGGATTGTTCGCCATTCAGATGCCGGTTATGAAAGAGCAATTGAGAATGCGAAAAAATTTGGTGTAAACATACCAATGATGAAATAAAATATAACTTTAACGAGAGGTTGAAATGAATGAGAAGATGAAAGTATTAATCGCTGACAAATTACCGGATCAATATATTAAGAAACTTCAAGATCACGATCTTGAAGTAATATATGATCCTAAGATTGGTGAAAATGATTTGCCTGCTGCGGCGAAAGATGTTGATATAATAGTTGTAAGATCTACGGTTGTTAATGCTGAAACAATAGAGAAAGCAGAAAAACTAAATCTTATAATAAGAGCAGGCGCCGGTTATAATAATATTAATGTTACTGCTGCAAACAAAAAGGGTGTATATGTTGCAAACTGCCCTGGTAAAAATGCAATTGCAGTTGCAGAATTAACAATGGGATTAATTATTGCACTCGATAGACAAATACCGGATAATGTTAGTGATTTCAAAGCTGGCAAATGGAATAAAGCTGCATATTCAAAAGGGAAAGGTCTATTTGGAAAAACAATTGCAATAGTTGGCATAGGAAATATCGGTAAAGAAGTTGCTATCCGTGCACGTGCTTTTGGTATGAATGTATACGGAAAAGATATTGCCAGAATTGAAGGAGTTGAGTACAAGGATTTTTCGGAATTTGATCAAGTACTTCCTTTGGCTGATGTTGTTTCTCTTCATTTACCGTTAACACAAAGCACAAAAGGACTGTTCAACGAAAAGATGTTTTCTTATATGAAAGACGGCGCTTATTTTATTAATACTTCTCGACCGGGCGTTGTTGATGAAGATGCATTAATAAAAGCAGTTAAAGAAAAAGGAATTAAAGCCGGGCTAGATGTTTTTGCAGACGAGCCCGAACAGAAAACCGGGGAAGTAAAATCAAAATTGCAGGGTGTCGAAGGAATTTATGTAACACATCACATAGGTGCTTCAACCGAACAAGCACAAAATGCAGTTGCAGAAGAAGCTATTCATATAATTTTGGACTTCATTAACAGCGGAGTGATAAGTCATTGGGTAAATAGAGCGCGAATTACCGATGCACATTACCAGTTAGTTGTAAAACACTACGACAAACCGGGCGTTCTTGCATCTATAATGGATGTACTGCGACAAGGTGATATAAATATTGAAGAAGTTGAAAATATTATTTTTGAAGGCGGCATTGTGGCATGCTGTACACTGAAATTAAAGATTGCCGCTACTAATGAAATGCTTTCTGCAATCAGAAACAACCCTAACGTGTTAACAGTGTCTCACACAGCTCTTTAATTTAGATTTCAGTATCCTTCGAGGTCTCAATACAAGCGACCTCGGAGGTTCAATTTTTTATACAAATTTCACATCGATTATTTCTTCGAAAATTCCTTTATAGAACGGAAGTTTAATTAACTCGTAGAGGGCTTCTTTTTCGTTTTCTGTTATTTCAAAATATACCGAGTTAAGCTCTGCAACAATTGAATCATACAGATTATCACTAATATCAATATTAGATAGATACTTCTCAATATTATCTTCTATTTTTTTATCTAATGATGTAAGCGTATGTTCAAGTTCAATTATGTTCCCTTGATTTTTTGAGGCAATTACAAAATTCACATAAGGATATTCTATAAGAGACGCAATTTGATCGGCAAAACTCATCCCTTTGTCAATCGGGTTAAAATCTAAATTTTCATTTCCGACTACGATGTAGTTTCTATTATCAAAATCAACCGGACTTGTATCTAAAACAATGTTAACATCTTGAGCATATTTTTCGGTGAATAAAATTTTACTCAAAATAATTTCATTTGTAGATACATCTCCCCGTAAAAACAAATCATTAAATGATAGCTGTTCCGGCTCAAAATAAATATAGGTGTTTGATAACACACCGTCGAATGAAATTCCGAGCTTTGATGATACAAATAAATCCTTGTGTTTGTATATATCCATTGAAGGCATCAATCCGATAACATTAGAATCTTTTTCAAGTTCATTACAAATTACCGAAGAAGGCTTTACCTCAATGTTCTTCTTCAATTCATCAGGCAATGACATAGCAAAGATTGCTGAATAAATATTTTGTGGAATTATTAATTTCATAGCTTTCTCATTTACAATAAAAAAAGCCGCTAACGATTTAGCGGCTCAAAATAAACATAAATACTACTGAACATTTTTATCTTTGATTCTAGCAGCTTTACCTGAAAGATTTCGTAAGTAGTATAATTTAGCTCTTCTAACTTTACCTTCTTTTACTACATCAATTTTAGCAATTTTGGGAGAATTGTAGTTGAAAATTCTTTCAACACCAACACCGCTGGAAATTTTTCTAACAGTAAAAGTTTTGTCTGAAGCACTACCTCTAATGCTGATCACATCACCTTCAAAAGGCTGTATTCTTTCCTTATCACCTTCAATAACACGAACGTGAACGCGAATTCTGTCACCGGTCTTAAATCCCGGGAAGTCAGTTCTTAACTGCTCTTTAAGTATTTCTTGTATCTTATCCATAATCACTCCGAAGAATTATTTTTTTTCCATTTATCTGTCAATAGTTTTGATTGAGTTTCTTTCCACTCATTTATTTTTGCAAAGTTACCGCTTAATAAAACATCGGGAACTTTCATTCCTTTATATTCAGCCGGACGAGTGTAATAAGGGGCTTCCAAACTTTCACCATCCATCAGCGAATCATTCAGTGCCGATTCACTGTCATTCAATACACCAGGTATTAATCTTACAACCGAATCAATTATGATCAAAGCAGGTAATTCACCGCCGCTTAAAACAAAATCACCGATTGAGTATTCATCAGTAGAAAATGCTTCTCTTACTCTATCATCAATTCCTTTATAATGACCGGCAATTATTAAAATATTTTTTGCAAGCGATAATTGATTCGCAATTTTTTGAGAGTACCTCTTCCCTTTTGGCGAAGTAAAAATTATATGGTTGTACTCTCTTTCGCTTTTTAATTTTTCAATACATTCAAAGAACGGTTCCGGTTTAAGGAGCATTCCGGGTCCACCGCCGAAGGGTTTATCATCAATCTGTTTGTGCTTATCGTATGCGTAATCCCTTAGATTATGGATATGAATTTCTGCAAGGTTTCTTTCTTGTGCTCGTTTAATAATACTATAACTTATTGGGCTTACAAGAAGATCGGGTACAGCAGATATAATATCAAACCTAATCATAATTTAAATCGATGTCCGGATTCAAAAAAATTATTTTTTTCTTACTATCAATGCGAATGATAAATTCTTTTACTGCAGGTACTAAGATTTCCTTATTGTCCGCAGTATTTATCACAAGTACGTCATTGCCGGGATAGCTTTCTATTTTAACCAAATTACCAAAGAACTCAACACCTCTAAAAACTTTTTCACCTATCAAATGACGAATAAGTAATTTATCCTCTAACTCTTTATCAAGATTTAAAGAGTCGATAAAAACTTTTTTCCCAATAAGGAAATCAACATCGTCAATTGAATCAAAATTCTTGAACTTAACAACCGGTTGATCACCAGAGAAATAAAAGTCCTCGATGAAAAACTTACGTTTATCACCAAAGACTTCAATAAAAACAAACGGCAATTTGAGAAATCTTTCAGAAAAATCAGTAAAACTCTTAAGGTTAAGAAAACCCTCTTTATTAACAGTTGACTTAAGCTGAGCTACTAAAAAAAAATCTTCAGGTTTCACAACCCAATTAATCAAGAATTTTTAGAATTGCTCTCTTTCCATCTTTAGCCGCAATTGCAGTGAGTAAAGTTCTCATTGCTTGAGCAGTTTTACCCTGTTTTCCGATCACTTTGCCGACATCGTCTTGACCTACTTTAAGTGTCAATTCGATAGTTTTTTCATCGGGAGATGCTTCTTCAATTGAAACATTATCCGGACTATCGACCAAGTGTTTTGCAATGAATTCAATAAATTCCTTCATAGGAATACCTTAAGATTATTAGACAATAAATTGTCTTTGCCCCAAAAGGCAAAGAGAAAATTATTCTTTAGAATTCTCTTCAGATTTCTCTTGCTTTTCTTCAACTTCCGCTTCTGCTTTTTCATCGCTTTCTTCAGCGACAGCAGCTTTTACTTCTTCTGTTTTTACTTCCGCGGGTTCATCTTTCTTTTTATCTTTTGCTTTATCTGCAGTAGTTTTGGCTTTTTCTGCTTTTACTTTAGTTGTAGATAGGCGAGCTTCACGTTGCTTTAACCATTCTTCCATTTCTTTTGCAATTTCTTCTTCGCTCAATCCTCGCTTCATCAAGTCTCTTTTATAAAGAATTCCTTCCGCTGAAAGAAGATTTCTAACAGTAGTAGTAGGCTGAGCACCAACACCTAACCAATATAATGCTCTTTCTTCATTGATTTCAACAGTACTTGGTTCAGTTTTAGGGTTATATAAACCAAAAGATTCAATAAATCTTCCGTCTCTAGGTGAACGAGAATCTGCGGCAACTAGTTTATAAACAGGTTGACGTTTTTTTCCCATTCTTCGTAATCTTAACTTAACTGCCAAATTTAATACTCCTCTTAAATTGATTTACGTTTATTATTAATTAAAACTCATATTTCCGAATTTACTTAACATCTTTTTACCGCCTTTAGAGCTGAACATCTTCATCATTTTCTGCATCTCTTTGAATTGCTTCAGCAATCTATTAACATCTTGTATAGAGTTTCCGCTTCCAACCGCAATTCTTTTTCGTCGGCTTCCATTGAGAACTTTTGGATTCTTCCTCTCAAGTTTTGTCATTGACTGAATAATCGATTCTACTTTTATAATTTGCTTATCATCAATATCAGCATTCTTAATCGATTTATTCATACCGGGGATCATACCTAAAATTGATTGCATAGATCCCATTTTTTTCAGCATCTTAATCTGCTTAAGGAAATCTTCAAAGTCAAATTGATTCGAGAGTAATTTTTTTTCTAAATCTTCTGCTTCTAATTGCTCAATATTCTCTTGAGCCTTTTCAACAAAAGAAACAATATCTCCTTTTCCTAAAATTCTTGAAGCAAGTCTCTCAGGATAAAATTTTTCAATAGAGTCTAATTTTTCGCCGAGACTTATGAATTTAACAGGTTTATTAACAACCGCTTTAATTGAGAGAGCACAACCTCCCCTCGAATCACCATCAAGTTTTGTAAGAACAATTCCATCAAAATCAACACGGTCGTGAAATGCTTTCGCTGAATTAACCGCATCTTGACCTGTCATTGAATCAACTACAAATAAAGTTTCGGAAGGTTGAACCTTTGCTTTAATTGCAGTTACTTCATCCATTAATTTTTCATCAATATGCAAACGACCGGCAGTATCAACTATTACAGTATTAGCATCATTATCTTTTGCATATTTAACAGCTTGAGACGATATTTCCACAGCGTCATTACTTCCGGAGATTGAAAATACCGGAATATTTATTCTTTCACCAAGTTGTTTTAATTGTTCAATTGCTGCGGGTCTATAAATATCCGCTGCGGCTAAAACAACTTTTCTGTTCTTAGAAGTAAGATACTTTGCTAACTTGGCGCTGAAAGTTGTCTTACCGGAACCTTGCAATCCAACTAAAAGAATAACAGTAACACCTGATGGGTTTAGTTTAATTTCTTGGTTTCTGCCTCCCATTAATTCAGTCAACTCATCATGAAAGATTTTTGTGAGAAGTTGACCGGGAGTAACAGAAGCAAGAACTTCTTTTCCCATTGCTTTCTGTTTTACATCATCAATCAGCTGTTTAGCAACTTTGTAATTCACATCAGCATCTAAAAGAACACGCCTGATCTCACGAAGAGTATCAGAAACATTATTTTCAGAAATTCTACCTTGACCGGTAACCTTCTTTAATGCTTTATCAAGTTTTTGGCTTATATCATCAAACATAGTCTAATCGAGTAAAGATACAAATTTAACAAGTCTTTTCAAATATCAATATATTAAGCATCCTTCAAGGCATTAGCACCGGAAACAATTTCAGAAATCTCGGTTGTAATCGCTGCTTGTCTTTCTTTATTATAAAGAATATTTAATGTGCGAATCATTTCTTTAGCATTTTCTGTAGCCATATCCATAGCAGTCATTCTTGCACCAAGTTCTGCAGCATAGGAATCTAACAACGAAGTCCACACTTGAGCTTTTAAGTGTCTCGGAAGCAACGAGTCGATTATCGATTTTTTATCAGGTTCAAAAATAAAATCAACAGTTTTAAGTTGTTCCAAATGTTCATTCGATTCACTTTTGAAAGGGGAAATCGGTAATATTTGTTTATGAATAGTAACTTGTTGAATAACCGACTTAAATTCATTAAATACAACAATTACTTTATCGAATTCCCTACTTAAGAATTTCTGTTTTAATTCAGTTGTTAAAGTTGAAGCGAATTCAAAATTAAGATCAGAAAAAATACCGGGGTATGAACCGGTTAGTTTATAATCTCTTTTCTTAAAATGATCAACACCTTTTTTACCAACACAATATAAAGCTAATTTTCCATTTGATTTTAGGTGATCGTACTTTTCATTTATCAATTCTTCAACCGAACGAATAACATTCATATTAAAACTACCGCATAAACCTCTATCAGATGTAACTACAACAATAGCAACACTTTCAACTTCTCTTTCTTCGAAGAGAGGATTTGCACTTCCCTTTTCAACAGCAATTAAATTTGACAATACCTCAGCAATTTTTCTTGAATACGGACGAGCATTGATTATGTTTTCCTGGGCACGGCGTAGTCTTGCCGCAGAAACCATTTTCATAGCTTTAGTAATTTGCTGTGTGTTTGTAACACCTTTAATTCTACTTTTTATGTCGCGTAATGTTGCCATAAATCAATAATAAGAATTACTCACTCTTTTTAAATTTTCCGACAAATTCTTCTGCAGCTTGTTTAAGTTTAGTTACAGTATCTTCATTAAGTTGTTTTGATTCCCTAATATCTTTTAGAATATCAGCATACTTCAGATCAACATATTCCAAAAATTCTTTCTCAAATCTTTTAACATCTTTTACCGGAACTGATTCCAAATAATCATTGGTACCGACAAATACACTAACAACTTGTTTCTCGACCGGTATTGGTTGATATTGACCTTGTTTGAGCAACTCGACTAATCGTGCGCCCTTTGCAAGCGTTCTTTGAGTGGCTTTGTCTAAATCAGAACCGAATTTTGCAAAGGCTTCCAATTCTCTATATTGAGCCAAATCTAACTTGAGTGAGCCAGCAACTTTTTTCATAGCTTTAATTTGTGCATTACCACCAACACGAGAAACAGAAATACCAACGTTGATAGCAGGTCTTACACCGGCATTAAACAAGTTTGGTTCAAGATAAATCTGACCATCGGTAATAGAGATAACGTTTGTTGGGATATAAGCAGATACATCTCCTTGCTGTGTTTCTATAATAGGAAGTGCAGTTAAACTTCCACCGCCTAATTTATCACTTAATTTAGAAGCTCTTTCAAGTAATCTTGAATGAAGATAAAATACATCACCGGGATAAGCTTCGCGCCCAGGAGGTCTTCTCAACAATAATGATAATTCTCTATATGCAGCAGCTTGTTTTGAAAGATCATCATAAATAACCAGCGCATGTTTACCATTATCTCTAAAAAATTCTCCCAAGGTTGCACCGGCATAAGGGGCAATATATTGCTGAGGGGCAGGAACAGAAGCAGGTGCCGCAACGACAGTTGTATAATCCATAGCACCTTGCTCTTCTAATTTAGAAACAACCTGAGCAATAGTGGAATTCTTTTGTCCAATAGCTACATAAATACAATAAACAGGTTTAACACCAATAGCTTTAGCTTCTTCAGTATGAGTAAACTTTTGATTGATAATTGTATCGATTGCAACGGCAGTTTTACCTGTTTGTCTATCACCAATAATTAATTCTCTTTGTCCCCTGCCGATAGGTATCATAGCATCAATTGCAGTAATACCGGTTTGCAACGGTTCTTTTACAGGTTGACGAGCAACAACGCCAAGAGCTTTTCTCTCAATAGGCATGTATTTATCTGTCGGGACTTCACCTTTACCGTCGACAGGTTCACCGAGAGGAGTTACAACTCTACCAAGCATTTTATCGCCAACAGGAAAAGACGCAACACGTTTAGTTCTTTTTACAGAATCACCTTCTTTAATTTTTTCACTTTCACCAAACAGAACGCAGCCAACACTATCTTCTTCGAGGTTAAGAACCATTCCCATAACACCGTTAGGGAATTCAACCAACTCACTTGCCATAACTTCAGTCAAGCCGTAAACTCTTGCAATACCGTCACCAACTTGAAGTACGGTACCGACATCATAAATATCAACTTCACTATCAAAACCCGATAATTGTTTTCTTAATACTGATGAAACTTCTTCCGGTTTTACTGCAGCCATTTTATGTCCCTTAAGATTTTCCTTTTAATTAACTAATGTTTGATCAGCTTTTACCAATCTTTTTCTAAGTAATTTAAGTTGTTGAACAACCGAGGCATCCAACATCTTATCTTTCAATCGAACAAGAAATCCGCCGATTAAAGCGGGGTCAACATCGAAAGTTATTCTAACATTTTTATTTGAATATCTTTCCAAACTATTCTTGAATATTTTCTTTTCCGCATCAGAAAGTTCAACTGCTGTCGAAACTTTTGCAGGAATAATATTCATTTTTTCATCACGCAGTTCAAGACATCTCTGAACAATTTCGAATAAAATATCTTCTCTATTTTTCTTTACAACAAAATCGAGGAAGTTTGCACTTTCCTTATCGATTTTTGATCCGAACAATTCCTTAAGAATACTTTTCTTTTTTTCTTCATTAATTACCGGGCTTTTCAACGCAACTCGTAATTCTTTCGAACTTTCAAGTGTATCATAAATTAGTTGAAGATCATTGCTTACCGCATCAAACTTATTGGCATCTTCTACTTGTTTAAGCAAAGCACTTGCGTATCTATTTGTTATGCTGAACACACCCATAATTAATT
>DSBF01000031.1 GCA_011049495.1 Ignavibacteria bacterium | reverse complement strand
CTTCCTGAGTTTCACTTCCTACAAATGCAACATCTCTATTACCGCCGCCCTTGCTTAAAGGTCTTTCCCAACCATCAATCCAAAGGTCGTCTTCATCAGCTTTGTTAACAAAGAATTTGTAGAATTGTTTCGATCCAATTTCTGCATTTACAAACGGAATATTTAACTGCCATAGATTAGGATCCAAGAAATCTTGGTTCATTCTTGAGATATCCGGATTATTATTACTCCACCCGTTAAAGCTTCCGCGAACTTCGAGTGAATCTACAACCGGGTCATAAATACCAACTTCTTCCATAACAGTAAGATCAACAGAGAAGAAAATATTTCCGTCACCAAGTTCAACGTTGGGATCAGTATTTTCCCAGAATCTTCTTACTTCAGTATCAGAATCAACAACACCGAATATTCTATTGCCGTTGTTTGCTACATCATCCCCTTCGAGACCTTCTTCCCAAGAACCGGAGCCAACATCGCTTGCACTGTGGATAAATTTGTAGTAGAGAACTTCACCAGAGGTAATGGTTTCAACTGTGGCTGTATAAACCGAGTCTCCATTATCATCAGTCATAGCTACTGCATTATCACCCCAGTCGGTAAAGTTACCGGCAACGTAAACATTGGTAACACCAGGGGTTACTAAACCTTGTCTAATTGGAAGTTGCATATCAACTTGGAACTCGATAGTAGTTGCAACACCGGTATATTCACCTAATTTGTTGAAGAAAAATGGTCCCTCAGTTCCTTCTTCTGCAACAACAACATTTCTGTTGCCGTCAAAGTAACCTTCTTCCCAAGTACCTCCTCCTCCGCTATGATAAAATTTATAATCATAGCTGCCGGGTGCTAAGGAAAGAGTAACTTCATAAACTCCGTCGCCGTCACTGTCTTCCATTGCAGTTTCTCCCCAATCGTTCATTGCTCCTCTAAGGGCAACTGCATCGGTTGTGGCATCAAAATTTCCTTTACCCATTTCTACATTCATATCAACTTTGAATGTAACGTCTACTTGGGCAAAAGTTGAAGTGCCGATCAATAACAGTAAGACACTTCCAATTGTTAACAGTTTTTTCATTATAATACCTCCCATTTGTTGGTGAAATTTATTTTTGTTATAGAAAAAGAATTATACAACATATTTTTAGAATCCTAATGTTATTCCGAATGAGTGAACATTCTCTAAGTATTCAAATTGTTGATAAGCATAATCAACAGAAAATCTGAAAAATTCTAAACCGGAATATTTAAGACCGAATCCGAGTGTAAGTCCTTCACGATTTTCATCTAAGAACAAAGCTTTATAACCTCCTCTCAGAAATACCATCTCGTCAAACAGGGCAATTTCTCCCCCGACATTAACCCACTGATTATTGTCGTTAGGATGAGTAGCATCAATTGCAAGTGTAAATCTATAATCCTCGGATAAATAAAAATCTTTCGATATTCCTATTTGCAGCCTTAATGGTAAATCGAATGATTCTGTGCCCAAGTAGGCATCAACTGTTTCGTTATTGCCGGTACTTTGCGGATCCGAATCATACCTTACAAGTAAGTCATCGCCTTCCATCTGCATCTTTGTGCCGTAATTTGAGATACTGCTCGCAAGAACGACACCAAAAAACGGAGTCTTGAATTTAGTCCCTATGTCGAAAGCAAAACCTGAAGCACTTGAGTTAAATATATCTTCACGGATATACTTAACGGTAGCGCCAATTGAAAAATCGTCTGTAATGTTTCGAGCATAAGACAAACCGAAAGCATAACTACCGGCACTAAAAATTTCACCCGTACCGTCAGGAGCAAACTCGGTAGTTACTTCCATCTCGCCGTAATCTAACGCTGTAATACTTACACCTATTGAACCAGCTTCTCCAAGAGGGACTACCAAACCAAAGAAGTTGAGATTTATATCTGCAAATAATTTGGTATAAGTAAATGATGCTTGATATTCATTTACACTTGCAATACCCGAGGGATTCCAATATAAAGAAGTAGCATCATTAGCAACAGCACTGTATGCCCCTCCCATAGCGTTAGCCCGAGGACCTATCCCGATACTTAGAAACTTAGCAGCGGTTGTTCCTGTTTTTGCAACACCCTGAGCTAAATTTATCGAGCTTATTAGGGATAAGCCTATAATCAAAATTAATTTTATTTTCTTTCTAAACACTGTTAACTCCTAAAAAGTTTTTTAGAGTTTTCAATTATTTAATGATCGCAAACTTCCCTATTTTTTCACCAATTCCAGGTGCATCTACATGAAAGACATATACACCGTAAGAAATGGTCAAATTATCCCTGGAGAGCATATCCCATTCGGCTGTTCCGTTATTTAGGGGTTCGTCATGTTCAATTGTCTTTACAAGTTCACCGCTGACAGTAAATATTCTAATAGTACATTGTGCCGGAAGATGTATAAAATGAATTGAACGAGGACCTCTTCCTGAAGTAAAAGGATTCTTCGGTTCCCATCTTGCAGAAGCAACATATGGATTCGGGACAACTTTAATTTTATCGAGGTCTTTTTTCGCTTGGTCTTTATCTACAGTGGCTGATTTAGCAACAAATTCAAACCGGTCACTTTCCAAGAAAGGTTTTCTTAATACAATTGTTGCTGTGTCTCCTCCCGCAGGTATTCTATATCCTTCAAAGTTTTCTGCACCGCTTGGGAAATAGAACCACCATGTAAAAATATCATTATCCGAAATATCTTTTTCGACAAAGACAATTCGATCTCTGTTTGCACCTCTTACCGACAATTTGCCTTCTCCGTCGGTTAAATCAACTTCTATAAAACCAAAATTAATATATTTCTTTTCGCTTATGTTGAAGACTTTGAAGTTAACATCTTTGGCTGGAAATGTATTATCGCCAAGTCTAATTTCAGAAGAACGTCCAAACCCGACATTGTCATCAAACTCAATTCTGTAATCATTCGGTTTCTCTGTTCCGCGTATTTGTCCGGCTGTTAATTTTTCAAATACGAAATCCGGGAGTGTCTCATCGCTCCATCCGGAGAGTTCGTTATTTTTTGCTATTCTAACCTCGTTAAACAAAGAAATACGAAAACCCTCTGTAATTGGTTGTTCATAAGCTGATGAAAGATTTGTACTCTTATCAATTAGTACCGTACCTTCAGTAACATTTGTTAATGTAAAGTTCTTAGTAGTTAAGGTATCGGATGCAGTAGGAGTTTTTGCTTGTTTAACGGTATCTTCAAATGTAACCGAGTATTTATGTCCCTCTTTAATAAGAAACATATCAATAATTTCAAAACCGATTTTACCGGTAGTAGTGCCTTCAACAAGTTCAACTTCGCTTATACTCGCCGGCACAAATCCGGCAACCGGGGCTTCGGGCTTAACAACCGCAACATTTGAACTACTTTGAACTGTACCGTCAGCTCTAACAGTGATGCTAAAAGGAGATTCAGCCGGAATAATATCACCTTCTGGGAATCCTCTGTCAAATGAGACTACCGCATAATAGTAAGTAAATCCATTGACCACAGTTGTATCAACAAATGAATGTCTTAAACCGCTATCGTCGCCTATGTAGTAGTGTACACCGTCAATACCGACAGGATCAAAACCATTAATTCCATTATCAAGATCAAAAATCACTAACGGTGTTTTGAATTGCGGAGTACCGAAACCGCTGGTAATGTTTTCAATATCCTGGAAAGCAGGGTCTGTAGATCTATAAATTCTGTAACCTTCAAAATCGTTTCCATCGCCACCGATTCCGTCTATATAACTATCAAAAGAAGATTCGGCAACATCATCCCAGTATAAAGTTACTCTATTATCACCGGCAATGGCAGTAACGGTAGGAGTAAGCGGAGCCTGCGCAAATTGATAATCATTATTATAGGTTTCCTGAGCTCTTACACGTTTCCTGAGAATTTCTTGTTTTCTCAAATCTCCGTTTGGATCCGGGAGAGGAGCATTGCCAAGTAAAATAGCAATTGCAAATGGTTCTCTTTCACCGGCTCTAAGCGGGAAAAAGCTTGAGGAAACAAATAAATCATAATCTCCAACAACAACAGGGAAAGGTTCAAAAAACTTACCGGGTATCATAAAGTCAAACCACATTGTTGCATCGCTGTTGATGTTAAGAGCACCGGCAGCAATTTTTTGAGCATTTGTAATACCTATCTGGTCGGTTTCCGAAACATCTGTAACATCTACGTTAGGTTCTCCGGGTAATCCAAAACGTGCACCTGAAGTTGGCTTTCCATCACCTTCACCATAATCGCCTGTATTAGGAATACCATCTACACCAACGTCATCCGTTAATATATTCCAATCATAATCATTATCAAGTCCGTCATCTCTATCTTCATCAATCATAACATCAATACCTTCATCAATACCTTCATCGATAACACCATCTCCGTTATTATCAATCCCGTCGGCATACTTCATTCCCAAAGTCGATTGAACGACATTATACAAAATTATTTTGTCGTTAACACGATATCTGTAGTACGGAGCATCTTGGGCTGCCTGGTCAATCATTGCCTGGGTAATTGTAGGACTACCTTCCTCACCATCACCATTATTATCGATATTATCTTTGAATGGAAGTCCGATATCATCCTCTTCAACCATAATAAGATGAACTATACCGTTCTGGAAATCATCCGGAGGAGGCCATAATTTCCATTTATTTCCTGCGGCAATTTGGACCATCTCGGCAGTAACAACAGGGCTATTTGGTTCAACTTGAAAAGGACGAGCACGTGTAGCAATCCATTGCGGATCAACAGGTTGTGCAATTCCATCTGCATAAGTTACTCCCACTTGAACTCCAAAAGGAATGTGAGTCTGGTTCTCATCAATCAAACCATTTCCATTATCATCAATACCGTTATCAGGAATTTCACCTTCAAGCATTTCAGCCGTTATTATCGGTCCTCTTTCAGGACTGTCTCCATCATTATCAATTCTGTCTATAGAGTTACCCGGTGTTTCAAGTAAAGAGACGGCAACAATACCCACCGGGTCATTACCAAAGAGAGGTGCTCTATGATCCTGATCTCTTGCCCATAAAATATCTTCTAATAAATCAAATTCGGAAATATCATCTTGAGAGTCGCCGTCACCGCCGACAAAATCAGCAAACCAAATAGTTACGCCCACTTTGTTGATGTCTTCCGTTCCGTCATTAATAATCGTGTGAATATGAAACATTGCGTCCTGAACAAGAACTTGTGTCCATGTTAATATTCTTACATCGAGTAATATTCCCAATCCCTTTCTTGTTCTATCGGTTGAATCAGGATAATAATTTGCATACCTGGAGTATCTATCATCCGAGGCACGATAAAACATTTCCATATCAGCTTGAAATTTATCTTTACCGAAATAACCGTTCCATTTACCTACCCAGCCGGGATCGGTTTCATCTCTCATTCTGTCAGGCCAAGTCATAGGCCAAGTTTCAGGTTTCTCACTATTTGCAATTTCCTGAACTGTTGACCCGTAGAAACCCGGGACCGGTTCAAAGTTCCAGCTTTGACCTTGAGGTGATTGACGGTAGTTCATCACATTAATAATTCTTTGAGTTTGACCGGCTTCGTCAACCACTTCACCACCAACAAATATTCCGGTTAAAGCGAGATATACTTTCCCCGTATTTTTAGGCCACTCGTAAGGTGTTTGTTCACTTATCGGAAATTCTCCGCCATACCTGCCGCTCTGTCCGTGGTTGAATATGCTGGCTCGAATACGGTTACCTTCCATCTGACCTTTCGCTCTAAACCTGGGGTCACCTCTATGTTTGGTTGGCACATGCTGCGCAATACTAAAAGTAGCCAAAAGCATTGCAATAAGAATTGCTAAAATAATTTTTGATCTGGTAAACATTTAATTGTACCTCCCGATTTCAAAATTTTTCTTTCTAAAACTGAAACTCAAAACCAAACTGAACCAACCTTGGCGGACCATAATGCCACGGATAATTTAAGTATTCGTCAACCGTGTTTGGTCTAGCGGGGTCTTCGCCAATATTCTGTCCTTCAGTTGTAAAATCAGCTTTGCCTGTATCACCGAATACATTTACAACAATCTTGTTATCCAATAGATTAAATACATTGACAAATGCAGTGAGACTATACCCGAACAAATCGAATACTTTATGAGCCCTAAAATCGATATTAAACTGAAGCGGTCGTCTTCTACTGTTGGTTTGTAAACCTGATGAGATTCCACGATCAGATGTATATTGTGTAATCGCCGGTGTATAAGGAAGACCTGTTCCGTACCTGGCGAGAGCACTAATACCCCAATCGGCTTCGCCAACATAAATATTCAAATTAGCCAAATGTCTTTGATCCCAATCTAAGGGAATAAGATATAATCTTGGTTCTTGATTGTTAATCAAAGTGTTAAAAAGATCATCGGGTCGCGAGTTTGTTCCTTCTGCAACTTGATATGTATAATTCAAATCAATAGCATAATTATTGGCGAATTGTTTTTTAAGATTAAGAGTAACGCCTCGAACATTTGAGTAATCTTTGTTCGTATAAATAGAATATGTTACATTATTTCGCGTAGTTTGGAGGGGTCCTGCTGTAATCCAATTTCTTATATCTCTATAAAAAGCTGTAACATCAAGATAGAAGTTTTCCATAAACTCTTGTTTAAATCCTAACTCATACATAATTGTTTTTTGAGCTTCCAAATCGGGGTTACCGTAAGGACCATAAGCCGAACCTGTTTCAGGAACAAGAAACTGACCGTTTTGAAATAAAAATTGAAAAGTAGGAATCTGCAAAAAATGCCCGTATGAAAATCTTAACACGCCTGTAGGACTAATAGGATAAGCAATACCGAAACGGGGACTCAACTGCCATTTAGGTTCTGCATCTTTGTAATAAAAAGGAAGTCTTTCTTCAAAAGATAAATCTTGCATATCTTGTCTCAACGGGACATTAGGATTCGGGTCAGTTGGGTCTACTAAAACTTGCCCTTTGGAATCAAAATAATCGAACCTTAGTCCTAAATTTATTATTACATCGTCGTATTCAATTTTATCCTGAATAAAAGCCGCAAACTCGAAAGGCTCGGCACTATATTTTGTGCGATTTGGAGTGTTTAAATCAGGGATTGCCGGTTCAAAGGGTTCAACAGGAATGCCATTTACGCGTTTTGGTTCTAAATAAAAGTCATCAAATTTAAGATCATGAATACGCGTTTCTGCACCAAACTTAACCAAATGCCTGTCTGTTAACTGTGTAGTAAAATCAAATTTTGCGAGATAAGTATTTGTTTCTCTAAAGAATCTATGCAGATTGGTACCTTTAGTTCGGAAAGAATAACCGATTGTATTTAGTGAATCAGGATGCAAATACCTTGGGTCAAAAGGATCGTCATATAAATATTCTTCAAAATCCTTGAAGAAATATGAAAGACGTAAATTATAAAATGCTGTTGAAGACAGAGTATGTGTAAATGAAAAAGTAGTATTGTAAGCTTCAGCAAACTTGTTAACATTCCCATCAGGAGCCCACTTAAAAGAATGGTCGTAATCCTGGAATTTTTCTTTAGAGTAAAGGACTTCAAAATTAAACTTAAGTGCGGTGGAAGCGAACCAGCTTAAGTTAGCTTGACCAATCCATCTTTTACTCCAATTCATAGGAACTACTTCATTATTACCGGGGGATCCGTCTGTATTAAATTTTCTTTCTCCGTAAAGATAACCGTCATCATAAACATATCTGCCATTAATAAAAAATCTAAGAGAATTTCCGATAATTGGAACCGGACCGCTTAAACTTCCTTGAATATTATAATTTGCAAAAGGATCAACATTATCAATATGTGAAAAATGACTTGTAAAATTACTTATGTAATCGCTTGAATAAATTTTAATATTACCTTGATATTTTTGTTCGCCTTCTTTAGTAACAGTATTTACAATTCCCGAAAGGGCTTGTCCATATTCTGCGTTGAAAGTACCGGTAATAACTTGAAGTTCTTGAATACTGCTGTTGTCAATTTCAATGCCTCTGCTATTATCAAAAGCATCAGTTATTGAGACACCGTTTACCCAATAAGCAATTTCGGTAGTACGACCGCCGCGAATATGAAAGCTTCCATCGGCACCGGTTGTTACTCCGGCTTGAAGCTGCAAAATATCATTCATCTCAGCAACTGGTAGATTTCTAATATCGGCGGCAGAAACCAAAGCCTGAGTTGCAGTAATATCTTTTTGCAGAGATTCTTTTCCCTGGACAACAATTTCTCCAAGTTCAATAGAAGATTCTAAAAGTTCAACATCCTGGCGAGTAGTAAGATCGATAGAGATTTGCACTCCTTCGACAATTACCGTCTGAAAACCAATATATTGAAACTTTACTGAATAGACTCCCGGGGGGATATTTAGTATAGTGTAATTACCGTTGATATCTGTTGCGGCACCGATATTGGTCCCTTCAAGGGTAATATTTACAAATGGGAGCGGGTCACCTGTTGTTGCATCGGTAACTATACCAGTTAGTTTACCGGTTGTACTTGCCTGAATATTAATAAGGGCAAAAGCAAAAACAGCCAAGAAAATAAGGTAAATATTTTTTTTCATAAGTTGCTCCTAACTAACATTTAAACCTCAGTTTGGCTTATAATAAAATTAAATCGAATTAAGCAATTCTATATTTAAGAGTCTAACAGCTTCAGTATCAATCAATACTTCAACTTGTTTATGTAATTTCTCAATATGCTGGAAAAGAAGTTCGGATTGATTATTTTCTCTATAAAAGTGAGAGACTTCATCTTTTATTGAACCAAAATCGAAAAGTTCTCTTTCTCTTTTACCGAGAATTTTGAATATGCCGTAATAATCGTCAAACTTATGGGGTCCGATTATTGCGCCAACTTGTGCATCCCAAAAAGTTGATTGAAATATACCAAATTTATGAAAAGGTGCAAATCCTATTTCACCGTTATTGGCTGCCGTCCAGGTTCTAATTGAATATTGCTGTGCAAGTTTTCCGAAATCCTCACCGGTTTTTATTCTTTGAACAAGCTGTTCTGCAAAAGACTTATCTTTTACAATAATTTCCTGAACATTTATTTGATTATCAGTATAAAAGAAATCAATATTTTCATTGTAGAATTTTTTCAATGCAGAATCACTGACAACTGCTTTTTGAGCTATATCATTTTTTTTGTATTTCAAATAAAGGTTGTTAATCATCTGAGTGTATTTGTCTTTAAACTCGTACTCTTTTTCATATTTATTATTCTCAGCGATTTCCATCATAATGTCCTGAACAATAAATCCTTCTGCAGCAATTCTTAGACTATTTAGATCAGCTATTTTTTCTTTATGATAATTTGGAGTGTTGTTTATCTTTGTTAAAAGATCGGATACAAACATTTTGCGATTCCGGTATTGTGCACAGAGCTTATTATCATATTTTAAGTCGGCTTCCGACTTCAAATTACTTTGATACAAAAAATCAAGAGCTTCTTTTAGTCCGTCGTCATAAATTGAAAATTCATCTTTGTTATAAATATTTTCAAGAAATTTTCTTTCAGCAGGTTTTTTCTCTCTCAGTTTGAGCATTCTTTCTATATGAGATTTCTTATTGAGGTAATCATATTCGGTAAGAATTGGGTTGTATTCTTTGTCTTCAACTTTAATAATACTATAACCTTGCGAAGTATTAACAGGTTTTGAAATGCCTCCGACAGGAAGAGCAAACGCGGTATCTTCAAAAACAGGGTCCATATCACCCCAAGAAAAATAACCAAGATAACCACCGTTATATTTAAGCGTGGAATCGGTAAAAACTTGTCTTGCTAAAAGATTAAAATCCGCACCGGCTTGCAGAAGAGAATAAAGCTCATCGGCTTCTTCTTTGGTTTTGGCATAAAGGTGTCTTGCTTCAATTCTTTGATTGGCTTTAACAAAAGCTTTCCTTAAATCTGCTTCCGTAACTTTTATACCTGCATAAGCTTCTTTATCCTTAAGGTATGCTAATAAAGCTTGTTTTCTAGTCCACTCTTTTTCTACTTTGTATTCTTCATTGTTATAGACCGAACTGTTATCATCATATTCTTTTAATAATATTTCGCTAACCATATTATTAAGAATTGCTATCCTAGCTCTAAGATTATCATTGATTCCGCTAACTACTATATAATCTGTATATCGTTTAATAAATTCATCGGATGTTATTTTGTGATTGCCGACTTTAGCAAGAACTTCATCGCTTTGAGTGGAACAATTATTGAAAATTACTATAAACATCATTAGTAGAGATATCAAAACTAATCTTTTAGATAAAACTTTATTTCTTTTTGCAACAGAAAACATAGTATGTAATTTTATTAGTGAATCGTTTATTTATCATTCTACTTAAGTAACACAACAAACAAAAAGCCAAATTAGATATGGGAGTATAATTCAACTAAAATTAGAATTTTTAAAATATTTTTCCTACTACCCAAATTGAGTAATTGGACACAATTTTTGCGGTTTTGCATTATAAACCCCCTCATTTGAGGTGGATAAAATAAATCCGCTTATCCAATATTCTTTCCTCTTATGAATTCATCTTCGACTTGTTGTTAAATACACCTGCAATAAAAGAAAGCATTTGAGCCGGGGAAGTTTTAACTACCTGAATTAAGATGCCAACTAAGAGGTAAACATAGACTAATTATGAGGATTTTAAACTAAACCTTCTTTTATAGCTTTAACAACAGCTTCGGATTGGGAGTGAACATGCAGTTTTTTATAAATATTTCTAAAATGGAATCGAACGGTTTCAATACTTATGTTGAGCGAATCTGCAATTGCTTTAATACTTAGTCCTTCTACCAACCCGCTTAGAACTTCTTTTTCTCTCGGTGTTAATATAACGGATTTGTCTTCATGCTGAACAGGATGTGAATTCTGCTGGAAAAAGTTAACTACTTTTCTGGCAATATGAGAGCTCATCGGTGCACCCCCTTCATAAGCTTCTTTTATAGCTTCCAATAATCTGGAGGGAGGTGTTTTTTTTACTAAGTAACCGCTTGCCCCTGCGTAAAGTGCATCGAATACTCTATCGTTCTCATCGTATATTGTCAGTACAAGTATTATACTTTCCGGGTAGATCTCTTTTACTTTTTTTATGCCTTCAATTCCGGACATACCGGGTAAGTTAATATCCATTAAAAGTATATCGAATTTGAGATTGGTTATCTTTGCCAGCATATCTTCACAATTAGAGAATGTCGCTTTACAATGATAATTATCCGTACCATCAATAAGTATTCTCAAGCCTTCTCGGATAGTATCGTTATCTTCTACAATTACAATGTTTACCATATAAACTATTTATTAAAAGGAAAATTACTTGTTACTTGAATCTATCAATTTTTTGTGAGAAGTATTAGGAAATTCGGTTAGCCTATTTTACCCCTGAACTCCAACTTTGTGCCTTTGTTAATTTCCGAATCGATTATCAATTCTCCGCCGATCTGTATCGCTCTATCAATCATGTTCCTTAATCCATTACCTTTATAATGATTTTCTGAATTGAATCCTTTTCCATTGTCGGATAAAATCATAACAAGGTTTTTTCCGTTAACACGAGCATCTAATGTAATTTCAGAACAATTGCTATGATTAATGCTATTATTCAACCCTTCTTTAAAAATCAAAAAGAGATGCTGCCTGTGTTCCATAGAGAGAGAAATTCTTTCGAGTGATTTTAAATTCTTCGAAGTAAATGAAATGTTTGTTAATGATAATAATTCCGAATACCTATCTTCCAATCTTAATATTAAGTCGTAAAGAGTATCCCGCTTGGGATTAACAAGCCAAACAATATCACTCATCCGGTCAATTAATATGCGTGAGTCTTCACTAATTCTTTTAAGATTTTTCCGAACACTTTGGTCTTCATCTTTAAGTTTTTTAGAAATAACTTCACTAAGAATTGATATCTCCGTTAAACTAGAACCGATATTATCGTGAAGATCGGCAGCTAATTTTGTTCTTAGTCTTTCAAGTGCCAGCATTTGTCTAACTCTATCGGTAATAAAATAAACTACCATTCCTGTAATTGTTAAGATAAGCAAAGTTATAAACCAGAAATTTGCCCAGAATGGCGGAAGTACAGTAATGTCGATAGATATTCCTTGTTCATTCCAGATGCCATCGTTATTTGACCCTTTTACTTTGAATGTATATTCGCCGGCACCGATACTCGAATAAGTTACAAATCTTCTATTCCCCGAAGGTATCCAATTTTTGTCGTAACCTTCCAACATGTACATGTACTGGTTTTTTTCCGGGATCGCATAGTCAAGGGCTACAAATTCAAATGTCATTACGTAAGAGTCATAAGAAAGTTTTATGCTTTCGGTTTCTAAAATAGATTTCTGTAAAGGTGAATTTTCTGAGATAGGTACAGGTTTATTAAAGAGTTGAAAATCAGTAATATATACTTCGGGAATATGCTGGTTATCAATAAGGTCTGAAGGGAAGAACGCGGTTAAACCGTTAATACCACCAAAATACATTTTACCTGAATTACTTTTGAAAGCCGCACCCCAATAGAATTGATCGCTTTGCAGTCCGTCACTTTCGTTATAGTTACGAAATGTGTTTTCAGACGGATTGAATTTGGATAACCCGTTATTTGTACTTAACCAAATATTACCCGATTCATCTCCTAAAATTGCATAAATAGCATTATTCGGAAGACCATTTCTTTCGGTAAAATGAGTGACCTCAATTTCTTCGGTATTTTTCTCTAAATTCCGCGAAACAACTAATTTGTTTAGCCCGCCTGATACGGTACCGATCCATAAAATAATTTTATTTTTAGTTGAAGCAGGATCTTCATAAATAGATATGACCCTGTTATCACTTATGCTGTTCAGCAAATTAATATCATTTTTGTATGTAGTAAATTTTATTTCGTTGGAATTTTTTGAGTTGATTTTTCTGTTATTGGAAATCCTATTTAAACCATTCCACGTTCCAATCCAAAGGTTATTAGCTTTATCTTCATAAATTGAATTCGATTGGATCCTGTTATCACTAATGCTGTTAGCAACTTGAGGATCATGTTTGAACCTTATGAATTTGTTCTCTTCTTTATTATATACGCATAAACCTATTTCTGTACCAACCCACAAGTTGCCGAAAGAATCTTCATAAATAGCTTGAATTGTATCGCTGGGTATAGAGTAACGGTTATTAGAGTTATAAGTAAAGTATTGAAATTCATCAACTTTATTCTTGTTACGCGCACTCAGTCTATTCAACCCACCGCCCCAGGTGCCGAACCATAATGCATTCTCACTATCTTCGTAAATAGCCGATATACTATTGTTGCTAATACTGCCCTTTGTATTATCATCATTTCTATAATGAATAAAATTGCTCGAGTTTCTATCAAGGCGATTTAAACCACCCCCTAAAGTACCCACCCATAAGATTTCATCACTATCTTCAAATACAGCTCTTATCATGTTGCTGCTTAAACTAAAGGGAACTGAGGGATTATGCTGATGATGAATAAATCTTTTTCTAAATGGGTTATATTTATTAATACCTCCTCCAACAGTTCCTATCCAAATTAATCCTGCTCTGTCTTCGGTAACAAATCTTATAATATTACTGCTCAAGCCTGTTAATTTCTGAGGATTATAAGCAATGTTATAAAAATTGTTTTCTTTCGAATCAAAAATGCTCAATCCCCCTTCTGTTCCAATCCATAATAGACCTTGTTGATCTTCGTAAATTGAAGTTACGTTATTGTTAATCAACCGGTTTTCTTTATTCGGCTCGAAAGAAAACGAGTCGAACAGCATAGTTGAAAGATCAAGTTTGCTTAACCCTCTCCCGTATGTTCCTATCCAAATTATACCTTCCTTATCTTTATAAAGAGACCAAATAAAATTACTGCTTATGCTGTTAAACTTAGCGGGACTGACAGTAAAGCGAGTAAATTTCCCGGAAGCCGTATTAAATTTATTTAATCCGCCGCCGTTAGTACCAATCCACAGAATTCCGTCATCATCTTCAATTATGTCGCGAATACTATTGTTGCCGATAGTGTTTTCATCTGCAAAACTATACTTATACTTTATGAATGATTCATCCGAATGATTAAAAAGATTTAATCCGCCGTTATTAGTACCAATCCATAAATTACCGCGGCTATCTTCAAAAATTCTTCTAACATCGTCTTGGCTTATGCTAAGCGGATCATCCGGGTTATGTTTGTATCGAACAAAGATTTCTTTTTCTCTATCATATTTATTTAGACCGCCGTTGCTTGTCCCAATCCACAAATTTTGATTTTTATCTTCACACAAAGTCCAAATAAAATTATCCGATATTGAATTTGAATCTCTTTCATTATGTCTAAAGATTGTAAAGTTGTAACCGTCATATTTATTTAATCCGTCTTCAGTACCGAACCACAAAAATCCTTTGCTATCTTGTAAGATACAATGTATTGTTGCCTGCGAAAGCCCCATTGCCGGTGTTATATGTTCAAACTTGATTTCCCTTTCCTGGTTGGCATTAAAAGTTGCGGTTCCGTAAAAAAACATCAGGATGTAAATAAATGATTTTGCTAAATAATCCGGATATGGTCTCAGAATTCTTTTAAAAAGTAGGGGAATAATTTTGAAGTGATTTAAGAGGGTTCTATTATCAAAAATTAATCGCATAAAAATCAAATGTGAATTCTCATTACTTAATAGAAATTGCAATTCCAAACTCGTTGATAATTCTTTCTTTGCATAAAAATACAGGAATTACCTTAAACGTTCCAATTAATAAATAAGAACTACTAATAACATTATTGCAGCGTTAACGAAATATTTTCATTCCTTAATAAAGCACAAAAAATATTTATATTGTACAAACAATATTTTCATTATTATTTAATCTATGACCGATCTTTTCATAAAAAAACAAGCCGAAGATTTAATCACCAACCTACACAATTCCCTAAAGGAAGTTCTCCAAACAAACGATATTATGGAGAAAGATTATCACTATGAATTTTCTATCAAAGAAGAAAATGAGACAATTAAGGTTCTGGTCTACTTCGGAAAGAAAGGTGTGAAGAAAGTCATTCAAGGAAATCCATCGGAAAGTTTACGTTATTTACTTGGTGATGAGGTAAAACCGGATGTAAACGAACCAAACGAATATATCGGCAGCGATGAAACAGGCAAAGGAGATATTTTCGGTCCGCTTGTTACTTGTGCATTTTATGTTGATAACAAATTACATAAGATATTAAAATCAATCGGTGTAAGGGACAGCAAAGAATTAAGCGATACACAGATAAACAAGATTGCCGGTGAATTAAAAAAAATCGCAAAGGATAACTACGAAATCATATCTATCAATCCGAAACGATATAATGAACTTTATGTAAGATTCAAAAACATAAATGAAATCTTAAACTGGTCTCACTCTAAAGCGATTGAAAATTTATTATCCCGGAAACCCGTTGAAAAAATTATTACCGATAAGTTTAGAAAGAAGGACTTAAAATTCTCAAACCAATTTGATTATAATAGTTATGAAATAATTCAAGAAACAAAAGCGGAAAAATATAGTGCGGTTGCAGCGGCTTCCATACTTGCACGAAGCAAACAGCTTGAGTGGTTTTTTCAGCAAAAGAAAAACGGACTCGAATTAAAACGCGGAGCTTCGAATGAAGTTAAAGAGATTATTCATAATCTTATTAAGAATAACGGTAAAGAATATTTAATGGATTTTGCCAAAATGCATTTCAAACCTATAAGCCTTTTATAATTATTTACTCACCTTACGCACAAACATTGAAGGTTGCTTGTTTTTAACCTTCAATGTTGCATTAATAGGCTAAAATTAAGTTACCTGAAAGGTCTGAAAACAGTAACCT
>DSBF01000007.1 GCA_011049495.1 Ignavibacteria bacterium | reverse complement strand
TAATGAGCTTATTTAGGTTGTTACAATAATGAAACCCCTAACGGGGTTGTTCACTGTTTGGTTTCATCAAGTAATACAATCACATACGGAAACTAATTTTTTTTTCGCATACTTCAGAATTTAGGAATAAAAGAAACTTCTATTATATTCACAATCTCAAGTGATCGAAAATTAATAAATAAAGCACTTTGCCATCTAATAATCCGCTGACCCTGGAAAGATTTTTGATAAGAATCCTCCGTATTTAATTTTTTGCTAATAAAAACCTATATTTAAGTTGACACTAAAATCCAAAAACAATATCTTTCAAAAGGATATTTGAATCCTTTTTTCTATTTATAAATTGATGATAGATAGCACTCTAAAGAAAAAAGAATCACATAACCTCGAATATCTGCACAATGTTCTTTTTCTTATCAATCGTGAGCTAAACAAGAACAATAAATAAATACACGAGAAAAATATGGGAAAACAAACCAGAAGAGATTTCCTAAAAGTAACCGCTGCAATTGGTGGAACTGCTGCCGGAATAACGGCACTAACACCAAAACAAGCTAAAGCCGCTTCTCCGGAAATTTTATCCGAAGATAGAATGGGTGTGCTTGTTGATACAACTGTTTGCATCGGATGCAGACGCTGCGAATGGATGTGTAAAAAAGTTCACGGTTATGATCCGGGGGATATTGAGTCTTATAGCGAAGAAGAAGTTTTTGGTAAAATGAGACGCCCGCAAAATGAAGGCTATACCGTTGTCAATCGTTACGATAATCCGAATAATCCTCTTACTCCATATCATGTAAAAGTACAATGTATGCATTGCGACAGACCGGCATGTGTTTCGGCATGTATAGTAGGAGCTTTTACTAAAACGGAACAAGGTGCGGTTATTTGGGATACAGACAAATGTATCGGATGCCGCTATTGTATGGTTGCTTGTCCCTTCCAAATACCAACATTTGAATATGATAAAGCAATTGAACCTGATATCCGCAAGTGCGATTTCTGCTATGAAAGAACAGCAGAAGGATTACTCCCCGGCTGTGTTGATATTTGTCCGGTTGAAGCACTCACCTACGGAAAACGAAGAGATTTAATTACGATAGCAGAAAAAAGAATGAAATTATATCCCGACCGTTATATAAATAGAATTTTCGGTCATACCGAAGTTGGCGGAACCTCATGGATGTACTTAGCAGGTAAAGATTTTAGCGAATTAGATTTTCCAAAACTAAGTGATGCTCCGGCGCCGGGTGTTTCCGAATCAATTCAGCATGGAATATTTGCTTACTTCGTTCCTCCACTTGCTTTGTATGCTTTGTTAGGAGGTATTATGTGGGTAACAAAGAATAAAGAAAAGAAAAGCGGGGAGGAAGAATAATGGAACATAATCATAAACCTATCCCTGTTAAGCATAGATATTTTACTCCGGGTGTAATTGGTATTGCCATAGTTGCCGCATTCGGAATGGTATTTCTTTTAGCGAGATTTTTGTTCGGACTTGGTGCTGTAACTAATCTGGATAATTTTTATCCGTGGGGAATTTGGATCGGATTAGATGTTGCGGCAGGTGTTGCCCTTGCTGCCGGAGGTTTTACTACCGCCGCGCTCGGTCATATTTGGCATAGAGATAAATACGAAGTATTAGTGAGACCTGCACTATTAACTGCAATGCTCGGCTATACCTTCGTAGCGCTAAGTGTTGTAACAGATATTGGGCGCTGGTATTCTGTCTGGCATCCGGTAATAATGTGGAACGGAAATTCTGCATTGTTTGAAGTCGGTATCTGTGTTATGACTTATTTAACAGTTCTCTACATAGAATTTCTTCCGATAGTAACAGAAAGATTTATGGGAAGAGTCAATATGCCGGGATTCTTAAAAATCTTTAACAAGATAATAGATAAATTATTACACGTACTTGATAGAACACTCAACAAAGTAATGTTTGTATTCATTATTGCCGGAGTAGTTTTATCATGCTTACATCAATCATCAATCGGTACATTGATGGTGATCGCCGGGCAGAAAATGCATCCGTTGTGGCAGACACCGGTCCTTCCGCTTCTCTTCCTGCTTTCTGCATTTGCAGTCGGCTTCCCGATGGTTATAATGGAGTCATTAGCTTCATCAAGATCATTCGGGATGAAACCGGAAAAAGATGTTCTTTCAAGTTTAGCACGTTTTGTAGGACCTTTACTAGGAATTTACCTGGCTTTCAAAATCGGTGATATGTTTATCCGCGAATCATTTGTTTACTTAGCCGAATTAAATACAGCGAGTTTAATGTTTACAATCGAGATGGTTGTGGGGGTAATTATACCTCTCAGGATGTTTCTCTCACCTGCCGTGCGGGCATCTTCAGCCGGACTTTTTATCGCATCAATACTTGTAATTTTCGGAGTGCTGCTAAACCGATTTAATAATTTTGTTATCGCGTATGACCCGCCATATACTGATACCTCTTACTTCCCATCGATCGGCGAAATTGCGGTAACACTCGGTTTTGTTGCCTTAGAAATTTTACTCTTCAGAGCGTTTGTTATGATATTCCCGATTATAAGTCAACCGATTAAGAGTACAATACAAAAAGCTAAATATGCAATCAAAGGTGCATAATGAAAAATTTAATAAAACATATCGCATTAATAATTTTCGTAATGGGGTTGCTAATTAACGTAAACGCGCAATCTCATTCGCAAATGGAATTTAGTTGTCAAACATGCCATGCATGTGAAACACCTACAAAGACTAATCCATGCTTAATTGCTTGTCCGAGAGAAATGATGGTAACGGTTTATCAATCTCCCGAGCAATCTCCCGATATAATTACATTAGATAAACTGAAATCGCGGGAAGATTTGTACGAGCCTGTTCAATTCACACATCGTCTTCATGCTGAAATGGCGGGTATGTCAGGTGGTTGTGCAATGTGCCACCATTACAATCCCCCCGGAAATGTTGTTCCTTGCAGTGATTGTCACTCAGCAGAAAGAAAAAGAGAGGATATTTCGATCCCGGATTTGAAAGCAGCTTTTCATAGACAATGTATGGATTGCCACCAGCAATGGAGTGAAAAAGTTGAATGTAAAAGCTGTCATGAACTCAATTCAAGCGGCAAGTCTGCTTTTGATAAACAGAGGAAAGCTGCCGAGAGAGTTCATCCGCCTATTATTGAACCGAAGAAGTTGGTTTATAATACTCCTTCTTACGAAGGAACTCTTGTTACATTCTTTCATAATGAGCATACTAACTTATACAAATTTGAATGCGTAGATTGTCACCAAAACGAAAGTTGTGCTAAATGCCATGATACAAGAACACCCGTTGAAGATGAAGGTATACTCTTTACATTAAAACATAAAAAATGTTCATCGTGTCATGATACGGAAAATAATTGTTCCTCTTGTCATTCTAATAAAGAATTGACACCATTTAATCATAAGCAAAGAACCGGGTTTGCACTTACGCCTTATCATACAAAACTGAATTGTGTAAATTGCCATACAAAAGCTAAAGTTTTTTCAGGGCTTTCTACTGATTGTAATTCTTGTCATGAATCATGGGGTCCGGAAAACTTCAATCACTCTATTGTTGGAATTGAGTTAAGCGAAAATCATATAGAATGGACTTGCGACGTTTGCCACGATAATAGAAACTTTACCGCAAAACCATCTTGCAATATGTGCCATGACGAAGATATAACTTATCCCGATTACGAACCGGGAGAAAGAACAAAGTAAATGAAACGCTTTGTAAGTAAAATAGGGTTCAAACTGATTTTAGTTGTTGGAATAACTTCACTTTTCATAATAAGTGTATACGCATTTTTCACAATCAAATCGCAGCAGGCAGTTCTGCTAAATGAAGTTGAAAGACACGGCAATCAATTAAGCGAAGCACTAAAGAAAAGTATGCATTACGAAATGCTTGCCTATAACAGGGAAAGTATTCACAATATGATTAACACAATTGCTGAAGAGCCTTCCATTCGCGAAGTTAGAATTTTCAATAAACTCGGCGAAATAATTTATTCTGCCGATGATGGAGATATCGGTAAAATTATTAACCTTCAAGAAGAGCGCTGTTTTGCCTGTCATGCCGAAGATGAACCTCTGCATCGTCTTCCGATTAATGAACGCACCCGTATTTTTACGAAGGAAACCGACAACCAGCGTGTACTCGGTATTATTAATCCTATTTATAATGAGCAAACTTGTTATGAAGCAGATTGCCATGCACATACATCATCCCAAACTGTTTTGGGTGTTCTTGATATTACTCTCAATCTTAATGATGTTGATCAGCAAATAAAAAAGAGCGAGTTAACAATTTTGCTTTTCTCGATTATTACCGTAGTGGGAATAAGTTTTATCATAGTGTTTTTTATTAGAAAATGGGTCGTTAAACCGGTTAGCGGACTTGTTACTGCAACAAAAAATGTTGCAGCCGGCAATCTTCAATATACAATTGATATAACACAAAATGACGAGCTTGGTCAACTTGCAACATCATTTAATAATATGACTCATAAATTAGCCGAAGCCAGGATGCAGTTGTTTCAATCGGATAAAATGGCTTCATTGGGAAGGTTGGCTGCCGGAGTTGCTCACGAGATAAATAACCCTTTGACAGGAGTCTTAACATACAGCAGCTTCTTACTAAAACGCACAAAAGATAAACCTGAAATTCAAGAAGACTTGAAAGTAATTGTTCGTGAAACAAAAAGAAGCAGAGAAATAGTAAAGGGACTTCTTGATTTCGCCCGTCAGTCGGTACCGAAGAAAAACAAAGCAGATATAAATGAAATAATCGATAGAGCTTATACTGTAATTGAGAATCAGCTTAATATGAACAAAGTTAAGTTCGAAAAAAATTATAGTTCCGATCTCCCACAAATTATTGTTGATTCAAATCAAATGCAGCAGGTATTCATTAACCTTATTGTTAACGCCTCTGATGCAGTTGGTCCTAACGGAGGATTTGTTAAAGTATCAACACGACCAATTGATTTATCGCCTTATGGTGTTATTCAAATTAAGAAAGCAGAATGCAGCAAAAGACACAGTTTGATTGACGAACAGAATAAAATCGACGGCTTACCAACAATCAAATTTTTGGTAAAACAAGATGAAAAAGAAGTTGTCTTCCGCTTAAATTCTATTTATGGTAAAAAGGAACATGAATCCAGTTCTACAATTAATACTCAAAAAGCATTTACAATTGAATGCCCTACTTGTGCTATTTCATTAAAAAGTGAAAATGAAAAATGTCCCGAATGTAATTCATCAATTTATACAATTGACACTCCGGGACAAGGTCAGTTAAAAGGATGTATAAACAAAAATTGTTATTGGCAAACTTGGCCCGAAATTGAAGCAAGCGGTAGAAGAGAATTTATTGAAATAACAATCGAAGATAACGGAAGCGGTATTCCGAAAGAAAATTTATCGAAAATCTTCGATCCTTTCTTCAGTACAAAAGGGCAGAAAGGTACCGGATTAGGATTAGCGGTTATTTGGGGTATTATAGATAACCATGACGGAACAATAAAAGTAGAAAGCGAAGTTAATGTCGGTACAAAATTTATAATTCGTCTTCCGCTTGAACCGATGAGAAAACAATGACCGGTGATAAAATAAAAATATTGATAGTAGATGACGAACAAGTTGTTGTTGATTCACTATTAAAGATATGCGAAATGGAAGGATATAAAACTTCTTATGCATTATCGGCAGAAGAAGGGCTTGCCTTATTAAAAAAAGAAAATTTCGATTTGATACTTTGTGATATAATGTTACCTGAGATGAACGGATTTGAATTTTTAGTAGAACTTCACGCAAAAAAAATTGACACCCCGGTAATAATGACTACCGGTTATTCAACTGTTGAGAATGCCGTTAAATCTCTTTACGAAGGTGCAATTGATTATGTTCCGAAACCATTTGAAGTTGATGAAATATTAAGTGCATTATCTCGCGGAATTAATTACCGCAAAATCAAAAATATTTTGGAACATGCCGAATCGAGTGATATTGTTTACGTTAATTGTCCATCTAAGTATTATAGATTAGGTGTTGCTTCGTGGGTACACATAACCGGCGAAGGATTAGCGACTATAGGATCAACAGATTTATTCTTGAAAATTGTTGAGAGTTTTGATTCCCTGAAACTAATGGAAGTTGATGAAGAGATTTATCAAGGAAGTTCATGTGCTTGGTTCACTTCGGAAAAAGGATTTGTTCATGATCTTCTTTCCCCTATTTCAGGAAAAATTATCGAAAGAAATGAAAACGTTCTTAACAACAACAGCATCATAGAAAAGGATCCTTATTTTGACGGCTGGCTTTACAAAGTAATACCAAGCGATATTGAATATGAAATGAAAAATTTAACATCATGCAGTTCGGATCAATTATAATATAAAGAATTAATAAAATGATACATTTAAACGGAGAAATAAGATGGCACTTTTAATCGTAATTATTGCTTTCATCTGCTTTATTATAGCTGATATGTTGATTAGAAAATACCTCGAAAAGCATAAAGCAAAGAAAGCACGTGAAGAACGTGAAAAAATTCTTCAGGTTAGCTTGAATCTCGATTTTACTCACGAAGCTAAAACTTTGAAACGTGCTGAAGTTGAAAACCCTAAAGCCAGAATACTTGCAGTAGATGATGAACCGGTAATACTCGACAGTTTTAGAAAAATTCTCGTACTAGATGGTTATTCAGTTGATACGGTTGAAACAGGACAAGAAGCATTAGGGCTGGTTCAAAAACATCACTATGATTTTGTATTTACCGACTTAAAAATGCCCCATATGAGTGGTGAAGACGTGTGTAAATCGGTTAAACATTTACGACCTGATATTGATGTAATTATTATTACCGGTTATGCCTCTGTTGAATCTGCCGTCGAAACTATGAAATACGGTGCGATGGATTATATTCAAAAACCATTTACCGAAGAAGAATTAACAGAAATGGTTAAGAAATTTGTCGTTAAGAGACATGACAGAATTCAAAAACAGATTAAACCGAAAGTTCACATTACGCATTTAAGTTATAAAGATGACCCTAAGAGTACGGAGTTTTTTATTCCAGGCGGTGTTTTCATTTCCGAAGGACATTGCTGGTGCGTTGTTAACCAGGACGGTACTGTTAAAATGGGAATTGACGACTTTTCCAAAAAATTACTCGGTAAAATCGAAGATATCGAAATGCCTAATCTCGGTATGATTGTTACAAAAGGTCAAACACTATTTAATGTTAAAGCTGGTGGTAAAACATTTCATTTTAAATCTCCTTTATCCGGTAAGGTCTCAAAAATAAATAATGATCTTAAAGAAGATTTTGAAGCATTAGATATTACTCCTTATGAAAAAAATTGGATATGCATTGTTGATGCCGATAATCTCGATACCGAATTACCGGAACTAAAAATCGGGAATACGGCAGTTAGTTTTTATCAAGAACAAATTGATGAAGCACAAGAAATACTGAAGAAAAAATTAGTTCAATCAGGTAAATTGAAAGAGGACGATAAAGCTAATGTTTTGCAGTATGGTGTATTAACTCAGCTTACTAATCTTGAAATGGATGAGTTTGCTGAAAAGTTTTTTGTTTAGCTGCAGTTTTTTTTGATTTAGTGCATTATTTAAAATAGTGTGAAATGAATTTGGCTATCAGTATGAGTACTGCTTGATAGCCTTTTTTTATCTTCGACAGACTATTATACAATTTATCTATTGCCGTCGGTTTCAACCGACGGAGAATGAAAACAACAAAAGAAATGAGGGCTTTAGACCCATAAATAAAACTCACATGGGACTAAAGTCCTCATGGTTAGAAGTCATTTTCCCGGCAATAAAGTGCTGATCAAATTTATTATTACCGTTCGCTTTAGCGAACGGATTTAAAATTGCCTTCCTATGTTTTAAGGCTTTAGCCCCATCCTTGCTTTTAACAATCTCAAAAATTATCTTCAAAATTAAAATAATCATGGAGTACATTATGAGCTGGATAAGAATCTGGATTCATCTTGTCTTCTCAACAAAAAACAGAGAACCCTATTTTACTTCAAAAGAAAAACGAGAAAAGATAATTGAACACATAAAATCAAATGCAAAGAAGAAAGATATTTGGCTTGAAGAAATAAATGGACATAAAGAACATATTCACTGCTTAATTTCTCTCGGAAAAGAACAGAGTATAAGTAAAGTTTCACAACTCATAAAAGGTGAATCATCAAAATGGATAAATGAAGAAAAATTGACAAAGACAAAATTTTTTTGGCAGGATGATTATTGGGCAGTAAGCGTAAGCGAATCACATTTGGAACAAGTTAAAGAGTATATAAGAAATCAAGAAGAACATCACAGAACAAAAAGCTTTACAGAGGAAGTAGATGATTTTATGAAAAAATATGGGTGGAAGTTTATTCAATAATTGAATGTGGCTAAAGCCCAATATCTCTTTTTCTATCTTTTAATCCGTCGGTTAAAACTGACGGTAAAAAACTTTTTTTTCATTCATACATTGCCGTCGGTTTCAACCGACGGAGAATGAGAAACACAAAAACACTTGGGCTTTAGCCACATTCCAACAGATTTTTTTATGGATTTAAACCTGTATGACAATCAGTACAAAGAAATTCTTTCCAGGCATCATCAATATCCGTTGGATGAATAAATTCCAACGATTCATTAATACTTGCAACTTGTAAATTATCTCGCGGACCTTGCGCAGTAATATAATGACATTGATTACAATCTTTTGAAATAACTTTGCCCTCTACGCTCATATGCATATCGTTATGGCACCGGAAACAACCGTTAAATTCCAAATGACCGATATGATTAGGATATTGATCCCACTTAACTTTCATCTCGGGAAAGATATTTCTGTTGTATTCCGTTTGCAAACCAATAATTGCTCTTTCAACTAAAGACTTATCATGCTCGGGATAATTATCCTCGTAAAATTCAGTCATCGTATTTCTTATATATTCGTTTGCTTCTTCTCTTGTATCAAATTCTTCGGAACAAATCTCCATAGAAATTGATTTTAGTTCCGGTAGTTCTCTGGGCATTATCCCGGCAGTCATTGCATTATTAACAAAGTAAGCTGGTGGTTTATAATTATGCGAAGGTCTGTTATAACAATCCATGCAGTCCATTTCTCTTATTTCCATATTTGCCATTGCTTCCGGATCGAGCGGATTATCTTGATCTTCATAAATAGTAACTTCATCGGTTTTAAGATTTGTATATCTAACCCAAGGAATTTCTTCTCTTTTTTCAGTTGAAGGAATGTATTCAATTTTTATATCCGGATTAATGTGCCAGTGAATTCCTTCCTGTAATCCGAAAGCACTATGACTTGCCCCGATTCTCATAGTCAAGTAAATATCCCATTCGGTGTTTTCTTCATCATTTAAGTAATGTCTCTCTAATCTGAATTTTTGTGCATAAAATTTTTCGGGCCAATGGCATTGTTCACAAGTTTCTCTTGCCGGGCGCAGATCGGTAATAGGTGTTGGAATAGGTTTTGGGTAAGTGTTTGCTAAAACTGCATAAACCTGTCGAAGCCCGGAAAGCTTTGAACGAACGTACCAATCAACTCCTTCACCAACGTGGCAGTCAACACAGCTTACACGGGCATGCGGTGAATGCTGATAAGCAACATATTCTGGTTCCATAACCGCATGACAGACAGTCCCGCAAAACTCAACCGATTCCGTATAGTGAAATGCTTCGTAGCTTCCTACCGCTGATAAAAATAGGAATAAAATTGTGCCTACAATAAATATTGTAAATGCGTTGCGGTGTCTTTCATCATTTAAGTCAATCATAGGGAGGCGTTTTTCCGATTTACCGTGTTTACTTTCGCGTCTTTTTTTCCAGAACATCCCAAACGGAATTAGTATTAACCCTGCAACTAAAAAAGCAGGTAAAATGATATAAATTACCAATCCCAAATAAGACCCGCCGCGATCAAATATAGTTGAGATGAAAAACAGAAAAATTATCATGAATAAACTGATAAGAGCGATTGTAGCTCCGATCAAGGAAATCCAGTTGTAGCTTGATTCGGGTAACTTTAATTTCATTCTTTCCTCGTGTAGTAGGTGTTAGGTTGATAATATCCGATAAATATTTTGAAAAATAATCTATCCCGTTTAAAATAACAAATTCGATTTTAATCTGTTATTTATTCAATCGAACAATATGGAACCGGAATAAACGAATCGGACTGCGTTATTTATTTGACAAAAAGCAACTTTCTCAATAATTTTCTTTTGGATATTATACTCTAATATCCGTTTTAATTAGTTTCTTATTTTTGATAAACGACTTTACCATTTCGGCAAACAAATAAGAAACTATATCATTTTATCCCATTTTTGATGGGTTATTTTTATCTTATTTTTAGCATGATTTTTGCAAATTTAAGGCACTTATAAAATTTCGAAAAAAATAATGATTAATTGCTCGAAGAATTTTTTGCTTCCAATTTTATTACTACTTCTAACAATTCAAATAATGGCACAAACCGATGAATGCATGATGTGCCATGGGGATAAATCTCTTACATATGAAAGAAATAACAAATTAGTTTCACTGTTCGTTGATGAAAATAAATTTGCTAATTCAGTGCATACCGATTTAGACTGTGCAGATTGTCATGTGGATTTTGATGCAGAAGACATTCCGCATCGTGCAGGAAATAATATTTACAAAGTTGATTGTGCAACTTGTCATTATGAATATGCTGAAGAATATCATGAAAGTTTGCACGGACAAGCTCTTGCACAAGGTAAATTTTTAGCTCCGGATTGCATAACTTGTCATGGGAAACATGATATCCTTCCTCACACAAACGAAAAAGCCAAAACATATGTTATGAATATCCCCGATTTATGTGGAACGTGTCATAAAGAAGGAACTCGAGTATCAGCATTAAGGACAATCAGCCAGCGTCATATTTTAGAGAACTATAAAGAATCAATCCACGGTGATGGACTTTTCAGAAGTGGATTAATTGTAACTGCTGTTTGTACAAGCTGTCATTTTTCACATAATATTCTCCCTCACGAAAATCCGAAATCTTCAATCAATAGAAATAATATTGCATCGACTTGTATGCAGTGCCATTCTCAGATTGAAAGAGTTCACACAAAAGTAATAAGAGGTGAACTTTGGGAACAGCAGCCCCATGTTATTCCCGCCTGTATTGATTGCCACCAACCGCATCAAGTAAGACGAGTTATTTATGACCAGAAATTTGACGATGCTAAATGTATGTCTTGTCATTCAAATAAAGATTTATATAAAGAAGTTGATGGTGAGCGAGTTAGCTTATATGTGGATGCCGATGATATTATGCATTCTGTTCATGCAGATAATACATGTATTAAATGCCATACAAATGTGAGTCACTTGAATAGCCCTATTTGTAAAGAAAGCGGAAAAGTCGATTGTTCAATCTGTCATGCAGCTCAAGTTGAAGAATGGCAATTAAGCCAGCATTCAATTGAATTAGTTAATGGTAATGTTGATGCCCCATATTGTAGTGATTGTCATGGTACTCATAAAGTGCAAAAGAAAACCGATCGAACCTCCCCAACCTTTGCTAGAAACATTCCCAACTTATGCGGTAAATGTCATAACATCGGCGGTCCGGGTAAAAGTATTCTCGAAGATGAATTTGGAATTGTAAGAGATTATTCGCAAAGTATTCACGGTAGTCTCTTAGAATCCGGTTTAACAGTTACTGCAACTTGTGTCGATTGTCATTCGGCTCATAGAGAATTGCCGGAAAAAAATCCGCTTTCTACCGTGCATAGAGATAGTGTTGGTGAAACATGTGCAAAATGTCATCTCGGTATTTATGAACAATTTTCAAATAGCATTCATAGTCCCTTAGTAACACAAACAGATAAAGAACTTCCGGGTTGTCAGGATTGTCATCAAGCACATACAATAAAGAGAATTGATAAAGATGATTTTAGAGCGGAAATAATTGATCAATGCGGGAGATGCCATGAAGATGTAACCGAAACTTACTTTGATACATTCCACGGGAAAGTTTCAAAATTAGGATCGGTTGGTGCGGCAAAATGTTCAGATTGCCATGGTTCGCATAATATTTTACCGACTTATATGTTGGGTTCTACGCTTCACAGAGATCATATTGTTGAAACTTGCGCAAGCTGTCATTCGAATTCCAACAGAAAGTTTGTCGGTTATTTAACTCACGCTACATACCATGATAAAGATAAATACCCATTTCTATATTACACTTTTGGGTTTATGACAATACTGTTAAGTGTAACGTTTTTATTCTTTGGAACACATACATTATTATGGCTGCCGAGAGGTTTAGCAGAGCGCAGGAAAGAAAAACTAGAAAAGAAAAAACATGTTAAGGGGAAAACTACAGATGGTAAATAATGATGTAAAGAAAATAGAACATTCGGATAATTCAGAAGAAAAATATATCTGGCGTTTTGAACCTTTTTTAAGTTTTCTACACATACTTGTTATTTTAAGTTTTCTCTCGCTTGCAATTACCGGTATGACAATTAAATTTGCCGGCGTAGGAATATTTCAAACTGCTTCAAAACTATTGGGAGGTTATGAAGTAACAGGATATATACATAGACTCGCCGCTATAATTACCTTTATATATTTCGTTTTACATATTGGGTTTTTGATAAAAAAAGTTGCCAAGCAAAAAAAAATCATTCAAACATATGCTCTCAGGTGAAAATTCTATGGTTTTCAATAAACGTGATTGGAAAGAATTCATCGGAACAATAAAATGGTTTTTCGGAAAAGGCAGAAGACCTTCTTACGGTAGATGGACCTATTGGGAAAAGTTTGATTACTTCGCTGTGTTTTGGGGTGTAGCTGTTATCGGCTCAAGAGGTTTAATACTTTGGTTTCCTGAATTTTTTACTTTTCTTGGTTTACCCGGCTGGTTTATTAATGTAACTTCAATTGTTCATAGTGACGAAGCTTTGCTTGCAACCGGTTTTATTTTCACCATACATTTTTTTAATACACATTTCCGTCCAGACAAATTTCCAATGGATAATGTAATTTTCACAGGAAGAGTACCTCTCGAAGAATTTAAAAAAGATCGACCTCGAGAGTATCAAATTTTAATTGAAAATAATAAATTGGAGGCACGGTTTGCTCCTCCTCCGCCCGAGTTGTTAAATTTGCAAAATATTTTGGTTTCACCGCATTATCAATTGGACTTATAATTGTAATAATGATTATATATGCAATGATTTTCTTATACAAATAAATGGGAAAAATAATGAACTTTTTGAAACTCCTTTTTTTGATTTTGTTTATCACTATTCCAACTTTAACTCAAGATGACTGTTTAATTTGTCACGAGGATCAAAGTTTATCTTATGAACGCTACGGGAAAAAAGTCTCGCTCTTTGTTAACGGAGAAAGATTTGCTAATTCAGTACACGGTGGCTTTGATTGCGATGACTGTCATACCGGCTTCGTAGCAGATGATTTACCTCATAAAGAAGGAATTGATATTTATAGAGTTGATTGCGCCGATTGCCATGAAGAAATTTATTCCATTGTTCAAAATGATGTTCATCATAGATTGAAAGAAAGAGTTAAAAATCCTCCTGAATGTATTGATTGTCACGGTTATCATTATGTAAAACCTCCTGAGATGAGTCCAAATAAAACACGTGAGTATTGCTCTAATTGTCATGAAACCAAATTATTAATGCGTCCTTTCCATTCAATTCAAGATGTTTCAAAAAATCCTTGTGCCGATTGCCATGAGACCGATGACTTTCTTCCGCAGCTTTCAAAATCTGTACATCAAGATTTAATATGCAGTGACTGCCACTCTGCAATCGAAAGTAAGTTAGATAACCACCCGGCAAATTTAGAGAAAGTTGAAATAGCAAGCTGCTATGTCTGCCACAAAGAACAAGCCGATGAACATAAAGAAAGTATTCACGGTATATCATTAGGTGAAGGTATATTGGAAGCAGCAACATGCTGGGATTGTCATGGCTCTCATGATATTTTGCCGGTTGATGAACATAACAGCAAAGTATCAAATGATAATTTAGGTCATACTTGCGGTGTTTGTCACGATGATCCAAAATTTGCAGAAAAATTTAACTTAATAAATGTACGTTCCGGATTGCGATTCGAAGATTCTTTCCACTATACACTAATGGCTCAAGGCAAAGAGATTAATATGAACTGTTCTACTTGTCACGGAGTCCATAATATCAAAAATAGAATTCAACCCGGATCAACAATTTCTGCCTATAATCTAAACGAAACATGTGAGCAATGCCACGCTGATGTTGTTCATGAATACAAAAATTCCATTCACTGGATCGGCGCGAAAAAAGGTTTACGCGTTGCTCCTGTTTGCAGTGATTGTCATAGCGAACACAGTCTTAGAGCAAAAGAACTTGCCGAAGGAACTTTTTCGGTCAAACAATTTCAAGAAGAAATTTGTATTTCTTGTCATCAAGATCCCATACTTACTGCTCGTTTAGGTTTATCTCAGGATGAAGCTTACAGTTATCAAGATAGTTATCATGGTTTGGCTGTAAAACGAAATGATCCGAGAGCTGCTTATTGTATAGATTGCCATAATGTTCACGATATACTGCCTCAAAACCATCCTCAATCCTCGGTAAGTAAAGAAAATGTTTTGGCAACTTGTCAGAAATGCCATCCAAACGCAACTCAAGTTTTTGCAGAAAGTTATTCACATATTACTCAAAATGAACAGGCAAGAAAAGTAGAAGGGTTAGTAACAACGGTCTATTTCTGGTTGATTGTTGTAATAATCGGAGGGATGATTTTGCACAACATTCTCATATACGTTCATGAAGTAAGAAGAAGAAAACAAAACGAACGTAAAGAAATTGTCATCCCGAGATTTACCAAAAATGAAATCATTCAACACGTTATTCTATTTACTTCATTTTTTACTCTTGCAATTACAGGTTTTGCATTGAAGTATCCTTTCAGCTGGTGGGCTGATGGTTTATACCAACTCGGTATGTCCGAATACGTTCGACAAAATATACACAGAATTGCTGCAGTAATAATGATTGCATTAAGTGTTTATCACGTTATTTATCTAATTGTTACAAAACGCGGAAGAGATATTCTCTTGCACATGGTACCAAGATTTGACGATGTAAAAGAAGCTTTTCAAAATATACTTTATTACTTACGGCTGCGTAAGCATCCCCCTGAATTCAGCAAGTTTGATTATACCGAAAAAGCCGAATACTGGGCACTTGTATGGGGAACAATTGTAATGGGAGTTACCGGATTGATTCTTTGGTTCCCTACAATGGTTGGAAACTGGGCACCGGTTTGGTTAATAAAAGTTAGTGAAACTATTCACTTCTACGAAGCAATTTTAGCTACACTCGCTATAATAGTTTGGCATTGGTTCTTTGTAATCTTTAGACCAAGCGAATACCCGATGAGTTTTGTTTGGATTGACGGGAAAATGAGTCTGCATAAATATCGTCATCACCATGAAAGGCATTTTAAGAAAATTATTCTTGAGTGGATGCAGGTAAAAGAAGGTCAAAAGAAACTTGATGAAGTTAGTCATTCTACAAAATTATTTTTGGATACTATTGCAAAACACGGTTCTGAACCTGACGAGGTTATGTCTTCCGAAATGGAAAACGACCCCGATTTGAGAAGCTGGGTTATCGAAAACTTAAAAGGATTATGAAAATAAGCCGTAGATAAAAAGATTTTTGCATCCTTTATTGCTTAAATCGGATAATTGGATTATATTCTTAACATAATATTTCACAAAAATAGGAGGTGAAAAATATGAAGAAGCTTTCATTATTGTTGATTTCGTTTCTTTTTATCTCTCTTGCTGTTAATGCACAAGAGTTCAATTACATCGGGGTTAAAAAATGTACGATGTGCCACAAGACTGAAAAACAAGGCTCACAATTATCTATTTGGGAAAAATCAAAACATGCAGAAGCATACAAGACTCTGCAATCTGCTGAAGCAGATAAGATAGCCGCAGATTTAGGTCACACAACTAAAGCAGTTGAAACCGAAGCTTGCTTAAAATGCCACGCAACCGGCTATAATGTACCGGAAGCAAGATTGGAAAAAGGTTTTAATATTGCCGATGGTGTTCAGTGCGAAACTTGCCACGGCGCCGGGAAAGATTATAGTCCAATGAAGGTAATGAAAGACAAAGACGCTGCTATTGCGGCGGGTTTAATTTTGTGGGCTGATATGGCTGCTATCGAAGCTCAGTGCAGAACATGCCATAACGAAGAAAGCCCGACTTATAAAGAATTTAAATTCGCCGAAAGTTTCAAATTGATTGAACACAATATTCCAAAAGAATAAATCAACATAGGTTGAAAATGAAAAAGATTCTAATTGTAGCCATTCTAATTTCTACTTCGGTTTTGATGGCTCAAAATTTAAACGGAAGATTCTCAACCTCTCTTTATACCTTCGAGAGATATTCTGCTCCTGATGTTTCCGAAACTTACGTCCGTTCACTTAGCTCATTGTACTTCAACTTAAACAAAGATAACATTTCATTAAGAACACGATTAAACTTCGAAACCGATATAGCAAATGCTTTGGAAAATGACCCGCGTTTACGGTTCTATAATCTTTACTTTGAAGCCCGAAAAGTATTTGATATTGCAACTGTTAGAATCGGTAGACAATCTTTGTTTAACAGTGTTGCCGGTGGTCTTTATGATGGTAT
>DSBF01000014.1 GCA_011049495.1 Ignavibacteria bacterium | reverse complement strand
GTTTGAGTCGGATTTACTTTTATTATTTACCGAAAAAGTATCGCATTATTCCGGTCATATCCCCGGCAAACTTTTTGAATATATCTCTACAGGTAATTTTGTTTTAGGAATAGGCGATAAATTAGGCGACGCAAATAAAATCCTCAAAGATCTTGAAGCCGGAATTATTGTTGACCAAAATCATAATTGTATCGAATTATTAAATGAACTTTACTTCAAGTGGCAGACTGGTAAACTTAAAGGGGCAGACCCGCAGAAAATTAAAATGTATTCAAGAAAAAATTTAACTAAACAATTAGCAGAGTATTTTAATAAAGTATGAGTAAAATAAAAAAAATACTTTTTATGATGGACAAATTCAGGAGAGATATTCAAACTCCTAAACAAAGATACCCACTTACAGAAAATGTGCATTCAAACGATTTAAAGGAATACTATTTTGTTTTTACTGTAGACAGGGTTTCATCCGGTGCAGATCAGCCTTTAATTAATAAATTCGACAAAAATGGTATCCCGATTAACAAAACGTATATCGATGTTAGCGAGAAAGAGTATGTTTATTTCCCAATCTCTATTGGTCAGCTTGGATTAGCAGTTTTCCATTCATATCTAAATTCAAACAGTGATAAAGATAAAAATCGATTTATCAATTTTTGCAATTGGTTCGCAGATGAAAAAAATTTTGATTACTCTGAAAAACTTGGCGTAAGATGGTTAACCGAAGTTCCTTTACCGCAATATAAAAATCCAGGACCTTGGCAATCTGCATTTTCACAAAGCAGAGGTCAGTCTATATTAACCCGCGGCTATCAATTAACAAAAGACGAAAACTATAGAAAGATTGCCGAGGAATCATTAAAAAGTTTCGAATATCCTGTAAGCGAAGGAGGAGTTTCCTCTTATACAGAGTTTGGTCCTTTTTATGAAGAATATACTTCATCTGTTCCGACTTTAGTTTTAAATGGGATGATGTTCGCTTTATTTGGTATTTATGACTTCGTGCGGGCTTTTCCTGATAATCCTAAAAGCAGAAAACTTTTTGATCAAGGCGTAGAAACTTTGGCAAATATATTGCCTCAATATAATATGGGTTTTTGGTCTAAATATAATTTATGTGAAGCCGAATGGTACCCCAAAATTGATCCGGCAACAATACAATATCAAAGACTTCATGTTGCTCAGTTAAAAGTGATGAAAAGAATTACCGGTAATGAAATCTTTGATAGATACGCAGATATTTTTTCAAAGCAGGATTCATTTTTAAATGCGATAAAAATGTATACGGTAAAATATAAGGCGCTTAAAAAAATCGGAAGATTATAATTAATGGCGGAAAAACATTATTACGAACAAATAAAATTTACGCAATCTTTTTTGATTCCCAATTTTGAAAAAAATATATCAAAATTTTCGGAAAAAAGAATTCTTGAAGTCGGATGCGCCGAGGGGGCTTCGTAAAAGTCTTGCATGATAAGGGAATAAAAATAAAAGGTATTGAACTCGAACAATCCCGAGTTAATATTGCCAACGATAAAGCGCCTGAGCTTGATATAATTCAAGCCGATATAACCGACTTAAACATTATCGAAAAACTTAATGAAAAATATGATCTGATTGTGATGCGCGATGCAATTGAGCATATTCCCGATAGAGATAAAGCTTTTAATAATCTTTATAGTTTATTGAAAAATGACGGATATTTATTTATTACTTTTTCGCCTAGGTTTTCGGGGTTCGCAGGGCATCAACAAAATGCTAAATCAATTTTTCGGTATATTCCTTATGTGCACTTTTTACCAAATTTCTTAATTAGGTTTTTAGGAAAGTCTTTAAATGAGAAGGAGACGCTGATAAATCATGTTATTGAAAATTATAAGATCGCTTTGAGCATTAATAGATTTGAATATTTTATCAAGAAGTATTCGTTCCAAATAATAAAAAGAGATTTATTTTTGTTTAGACCCATTTATAAAATTAGATTTGGAGTTACTCCTTTAAAGTTTCCGAATATTCCCGCTCTTAGGGAGTTTTTTGCGTTTGGTTGTGAGTGTTTATTAAAGAAAAAAGTGTAAGAAGGAACTATGAGTAAGAGAAAAACTAAATCCGCTGCAAAAGAAGAATCTAACTTTTTCGACAATCTAAAAACCTATCAAAAGTATTTGGTTCTATTAATTTTATTACTAATCCCCATATTTACGTTTATGTCACCATATATTTTTGAAGGCAAAACTGCAATTGGTACTGATATAGTTGGCTCAAAAGGAAGAACAAATCAAATATTGGAATATGAAGAACAGTCCGGGGAAACTGCTTTATGGAATCCTTCTTTATTTAGCGGTATGCCCATGTACAATAGGAAATCACCGACTACACTGCATATAGATTCATTGATAAGTTTTCTTGGAAATATTATTTATCATTTTTTCTGGTATTTCTTGCTCGGTGGTTTGGGATTATATCTTTATCTACATCAGAAAAAAATACCATGGTACATCGCCGCTATGGTTGCAACTGCATTTATTGCTCTTCCGGATTGGCAGGCGATGTTGAATGCCGGACATTTTTCAAAAGTCCGCGCTATAATGGTATTACCATGGTTGTTATTTACCTTTGATTATTTCCTCGAGAAAAAAAATTGGTTTAGCACAGGTTTGTTCGCATTAGCGTTTTCATGGCTGGTTAGAACACATCACTTTCAAATAGTATTTTATGCAATATTGCTTCTTCTCTTTTTATACATTTATTCTTTCGTAAAACTATTGCTCGAAAAAAAATACAAAGAATTTTCCGGATTAATTATAAAGTTAGCGGTTGCTGTGGTTCTTACAATTATGACAGCTGCTCAACCAATGTTGGCTACGTACGAATATGCAGATTATTCAACTCGTGGCGGTAACCCCGTTCACCTTGGCGAAGAAGCTGAAAGTGCTGCTAGAACTGGTGGAGTAAGTTTCGAATATGCAACAAGATGGTCATTAGCTCCCAGAGAGATTATTGATTTCTTCATACCAAGGTTCACCGGCGGTGCTTCGGTAGAAATTTATGACGGTAATCAATTTGAACAATTAAAAGGACAGCAAGTCCCCGGCTATTGGGGTGAGATGCCTTTCACAGAAAGTTACGATGCAATGGGAATGATACTTTTTCTTTTTGCGTTGTTTGGTTTTGTTTATTACAGAAAAAATTCTTTCGTGTTAGCCTTGGGAATCTTTATTGTATTTTCAGTTCTACTTGCATTAGGAAGACATTTTCCATTCTTATATAATTTGTTTTACGAGAATGTACCATTCTTCTCAAAGTTTCGTGTACCGGTTATGTTTGCTCATATAACTTTTATAGCAACTTTTATTTTAGGTGGTTTTGGATTAAAGGCTTTGTTTAATGGAATTGAGAAGAAAGATTACAAAATTTTATTTACAATTTTCGGTGGTGGAATTTTATTCTTGCTGTACATTTTAATGAGCAAAGGTTCATATGAGTATCTCGCTGCTAATGAAGCCGGAAGATACAATCAACAAACCTTGGATATTATTAAGCAAATAAGAATGGAATTTCTTACAACCGATACAATACGTGTTCTTATTTTAGTTGTACTTACTTCATTAGTTACACTTGCTTTTGTTTTCAAAAAAATCAATAAGACAGTTACTGTTACTGCAATTTTAATTTTAGTTTCTTTTGAAATTTTTTCAATTACGACTCGACAAGTATCATATGCCAATCTAATAGAAAAATCTCAGTTAGAAACAACCGCATTTAAAGAAACTCAAATTACAAATGCCCTCAAATCAAAATCAGATAATATGCGGGCATTAGTTATCAGTAATGATTTTCAAAGTAATTATTATGCATATTTTTATCCGACTATAAACGGCTATTCAGCAATAAAGCTGCAGGTTATTCAAGATATAATAGATCATAACTTATTCAAGTTCCCGACACAGGACAGATTAAACTGGAACGTGATCAATATGCTCAACGGTAAATATATAGTAAGTTCAACTCCTCTGAATTACCCGTTTCTTCAAAAAATTACTGAAGCTCAAGAGCGAAATGAAATTCTTTATGAAAACCTGAATGTTCAACCCAAAGCCTGGTTTGTAAAAGAAATTAAATCATTCGATTCACCGGAAAACTTAGTTTTGTTTATGAATGATTTTGATTTCGATCCCGACAGTTTGGCGTTATTGGTAAATCCTTCACTTGAGACGCAAAATTTTACCGGCGAAGGGACTATAGAAGTTATTGACTATACTCCAAATACAATTGAGTTAGGCATCTCAACAGAAAGCGAACAGTTCCTTGTATTATCAGAAGTTTATTATCCAAAAGGTTGGAGTGCGGTAACAAGCAACGGTGAAGAATTGAATATTGAACAAACAAATCACATTCTACGCGGAGTTAAAGTCCCCGCTGGTAATTATCAAATTACCTTCTCATTTGAACCGCAAACTTATTATACGAGTATGTGTATTGTGTGGGTGGGAAATCTGGTGATATTGTTGATTATAGTATTGTCATTCGCGGTAAATAATAAAAATCTTTTTATCAAAAGGACATAACAAAATATGCCAAAGTTGAATGTCGGGATGGTTTTAGATAATGAGTTCACCAATGATTTGAGGGTTGAAAATGAAGTAATTTCACTTGTCAAAGCCGGTTATAATGTATTTATATTCTGTTTTAACTTTGGTCATCAACAAAACGAGCAAGATTTTCATGGCGCATGTGTTATCCGAATTAATGCCTCGAAAAAAATAATAAAAAAGATGAGAGCATTAACAAATACGATATTCAATATTTACCCGTATTACTGGTCATATTATTTGGTGAACCTTGTAAAAATGTATCAGATTAATGTATTACATATCCATGATTTATACATGTTCAGTTCGGGTTTTATAACTAAAAAGAAATTAAAAAATTATCCTTTAACAATTGTCGGTGATCTACATGAAAATTATCCGGAGGGATTGAAGCATTATAGATTTTCAACAACTGGTTTGGGCAAACTCTTAATCTCAATCCCCAAATGGGAAAAAACAGAAATCGAATGGATTAAAAAGTTAGATTATGCAATAACCGTAATTGAAGAAGCTGTTGAACGTTATAGCAATTTAGGAATTAAGAAAGAGAAATTTACAGTTGTTCCAAATTATGTGAATCTTAGCGAATTTAATTCACATGGTTTGGATGAAGAAATCGTAAATAAATTTAAAAACTTTTTTGTTGTTTCTTATATTGGTGCTTTTGATTATCACCGTGGTCTAGAGTCTGTAGTAAAGTCAATACCTTATATAGTGAAAGAAATACCTCAGATAAAATTTGTTCTTGTAGGAGACGGAGCGAATAAACAATCATTAATTCGTCTAGCAGAAGAATTGAATGTTTCGAATTATATTTCATTTGAGGGATGGCAACCTGCTGGTAAACTTCCTTCATATATTGAAGCAAGTGATATATGTTTAATCCCTCATCTAAAAACAAATCATACAGATAACACAATTCCTCATAAACTTTTTCAATATATGTTTATGAAAAAACCTGTCATCGCCACTAATTGTAATCCAATCGAAAGAATAATAAGGGAAACTGAGGCCGGATTGGTGTATTCATCAAATAATGAAATACAATTAGCAGAGAATATAAAGTATCTCTTTAACAATCCTTCTATTAGATCAGAAATGTCTACAAAAGGTCATAGTGCAGTAATTGAAAAATACAATTGGGAATACTCATCCAAGAATCTTGTTGATTTATATCGAAAAATTGAATCCGAATAAATAAATGAAACCAGATAATCGCGAGTATTATGAAAAATTCGATTGGGAAAGAGCGAAGCTTGACGAGAGGCTTACAGAGAAAATTAATATTTTGGTAAAAAGTTTTCCATCAGATGTAATTGATGTTTGCGATATAGGTTGCGGTGACGGTGCAATCACTAATAAGTTAAATGAACATTTTGATGTAGTTGCATCTGATAGAAGTATAAATGCTCTTAAATTTGTTGAAACGAAAAAATTTTGTTCTTCGGCAGATAATTTACCATTAAAGGAGAATTCGTTCGATCTTATTTTCTCAAGCGAGATGATTGAGCATTTGCCGGATGATATATTTACTAATACAATTAAAGAATTCAAAAGAGTTTCAAGCAGATATATTTATTTAACTTTTCCTAACGATGAAAATGTTGAAAAGAATTTTGTGAAGTGTCCCAATTGTGATTTTGTGTTTAATAAAATTTATCATTTGCGTAATCTAAATCTTAAAAAGATTGAGAAATTATTTCCGGAGTATGAAATTATTTTTCAAACACCTCACGGAAAACTTACAAAGAAGTACAATAAATTCTTTGCTAAAATAAAGCATACTCTGGTGCCTTCTGAATCATGGATACCAATGAGATGGACGCCGGATAAAAGAAGATCTACAATGTGCCCTGAATGTAATCACTCATTTGAAATCCCATATAAATTTAACCTGCTCGGATTTTTAATTGATAGTTTGAATGTAATAATTTCTCCAAGGATTCCATATCAACAATTTGTTTTATTGAAGAAAAGAAATGCTTAACAAACTTAAAAGGACAATAAAACATTCTGTTATTTATAGTCTTGGAAATCTATCCTCGAAATTAGTCGGATTAATACTACTACCTTTATACACTGAATATCTGACAACATCTGAATACGGAATGCTTGCATTGCTTGAAGTTACGAGTCAAGTTTTAATTTTATTACTCGGCTTAAATTTAAGTACAGCAATGCTGCGTTGGTGTTCAGCAGAAAAAGATGAAGATAGAAAGCGTTCAATTATTTTTACAATTTCTATTTCAACCGTAATAATTTCTGCAGTAAGTTTGTTTTTCCTGCTTCCTTTTGTGGATTTCTTTTCGGTTTTATTTTTTGACCATGCAAGATACAGTAACTATTTTACTATCCTATTCTTTTCAATTGCATTTGGAATTTTAAACTTACTTCCGCTTAGTTTAATTAGAGTGCAAGAAAAATCATCTTTCTTTGTGGTTGTGACAACTTTGAAGTTCACTGTAATATTACTTCTTAACATTTATTTTGTTGCTTACCTTAAGCTAGGAGTTGAAGGAGTAATACTCGGACAGTTGATTGGGCAGATTCTGTTTACAATAGTTACTCTGCCTTTTATGATTAAAAACTCATCAGCAATATTTGATTTGGTTACACTCAAACATATGATTAGTTATAGTTTCCCTCTTGTATTTTCGTCAATGTTTGCAATGCTTTTATCTGTTGGTGATAGATATATATTAAAAATTCTCAGCACACTTTCCGATGTTGGTATTTACTCTCTCGGTTACAAAGTAGCCGGCTTTATAAATGTTTTTATCATACACTCGTTTCAATTAGGTTTTCTTCCTTTGGCTTTCAAGTATGCCGAACAAAGCGATTCCAAGAGATTCTTTTCAAAAATTCAAACATATTTTACCCTTCTTCTCGTACTTTCTGCTTTAACGTTATCTATCTTTTCTTTAGAAATTATTGAAGTGTTTACATCCGATGAAAGTTATATATCAGCATATTTGATTATTCCTTTTATAAGCTTTGCATTTATCTTAAAAGGAATGGAATATGTTTTTTCTTTAGCGTTTCATCAAATGAAAATCACGAGGTATAATGCGGCTATTGTAATAACAAGTGCTTTAGTCAATATTGGACTTAATTTTTTATTAATTCCGATTTACGGTGTATTTGGGGCGGCAATATCAATGATAATTGCTTATTTATTAATGTCTCTTCTTTCTTTTTACTTTGCTCAAAAAGTTTATTTTGTACCTTATGAAAAAATGAAAATACTATTATTGTTATTCTTGTTTATAATTATTGTTGTCTCTGTGTTTTTGTTTGTTAATGAATTACCAATCGCGTTGAGAGTTGGAATTAAACTCTTCATACTAATTATTTTCCCATTTATACTTTTACCGCTGAGATTTTACGAAGAAATAGAATTATTGCGGATCAAACAATCGTGGGTAAAGTGGAGAAATCCCAAGAGGTGGAGAGATAATTTCAAGCAGATAAAGCCGTAGTTTATTACACAGCTTTCAATTTTTCTGTTCTATCAGCAATTTTAATTTTTTCGATCAACCCGTCAATATCGCCTTCCATTATTTCGGATAGATTATAAAGTGTTAAACCAATTCTATGATCAGTTACCCTGTTTTGTGGAAAATTATATGTTCGAATTTTATCACTTCTGTCGCCGCTTTTAACGATTGTTTTTCTTTGTTGTGCAATATTACTGTTATGTTCTTGAAGTTTCATATCATACAGTCTTGCTTTAAGAACTTTCATTGCTTTTTGACGATTCTTAAGCTGCGATCGCTCATCTTGACATTGAACAACAATTCCGGTTGGAATGTGAGTAAGTCTAATAGCAGTTTCAACTTTGTTAACGTTTTGTCCACCGGCGCCGCCGCTTCTGTAAACATCAACTCTAATGTCATTCGGATCAACATCAACCTCAACATCTTCTGCTTCAGGTAGAACCACAACAGATGCAGCAGAAGTATGTACTCTGCCGCTCGCTTCAGTTTCGGGAACGCGCTGAACTCTATGAACGCCGCTTTCAAATTTTAAATTACCGTAAACACCGTTGCCTGTAATATTTAAAACTGCTTCCTTAACAGCACCCATAGCACCTTCATTAATATCTATTAATTCATATCTCCAACCTTTAATTTCTGCATAACGAGTATACATTCTTAACAGGTCCGCAGCAAAAAGTCCGGCTTCATCTCCGCCGGTACCGGCACGGATTTCCATAATTGCAGGTTTATCATCATCGGGATCCTTGGGAATCAATAAAAATTTTATTTTCTCTTCGAGTTCTTCTTTCTTTAATTCTAAATCTTCGGTTTCGGATTCGGCAAATTCAATTAATTCTTTATCCTTAGAGGTTTCTAATATTTCCTTATTCTCATTAAGATTATTAATTACGGTTTTATATTCATCATAAGCTTCAACAATATCTGCAAGATGACTTCTCTCTTTGCTTAGCTTAATCAATTTTTCTTGATCGTTTAAATTAGCCGGATCTGAAAGTTGTTCGTTTATCCTGTCAAATTTTGCTTTTACTTCTTTTAACTTCTCGTATAATTCCATTACTGCCTCAAAAATAGGAATCAAATATAGCAAAGTTGAATTGTAAAATCTAAGTTGTTATTTAGGTTAGCTTTCTCAATAAGTTCAGGTATTCAATTTGCTTTTTAACAGGGGGTACATCATGAAAAAGATATTTATCAAAATCAGTTATACCGAACAAATCAAAGATTCTGTTCAATGTTGTAAACATTGGTTCTTCCGGGTATTCATTGTCGCGCAGATAGTGAATCAATTTCAGAGTTTTAAATGCATCAAACCATAATTTTTTTTGATGATTTAATTGTTCAACTGTAGCTGCGTTTTCAATAATTTTATTTAAAGCCGATTCAAATTGGTTATTTATCAAAAATTCATATAAATCTTTTGAAATCGTTTTTACCGTCCTTAAAATTTCGTTAGGATCATTTGTTCTTTCATTGCGATATACATTTAAAAATTCCTTAAGAACCCAAAACGAATCTGCATTATACAGAACGTATTCATCACGCACTTTTTTATGATAACGTGTGATTCTTTGTCCCGTACCAAAAGGTACACGCCAAGATTTTCTCGATGATGGATAAACCGTTGTAGTATTAATAGACTTAATATCTTCAAGCTTAGCCGCTTTCTCTAAAAAATAAAAATCTTCGCCTGCTTTTTTCTTGTTCATCCCACCAATTTTTGCGTATGCAATTGGACTAACGGTAATACACGATCCTATTGAATGATAAGCGTAAGGTGATTTTGCTAATTTTAATCCTAACACATAATAGCGAAGAAAAATTTCATAATTTATAATTGCTTCGTTATCGAGTTTGTGCTCATATTTAATCACTGCCGTATGATTATTATCATCATAGTATTTTTGAATTTCGGTTAAATAATTCGAATCAACTTCACAATCGGCATCCAAGCATACAATTGCATTGCCTTTTTTAGAATAATCAAAATAATATAAAGCTTGATCCATACCTATCTTTCTTGCAAGTCCGACCCCGGCATATTTAGCCGGTAAATATTTATTCTCAGATGCAGCATCAACAAAATCAATATTCAATCCGTACTGATTAGGTTCACTTTTTAGCTTCCGCAAAAACTCAATTGTTAGAATATTTTCTTCAATAACTTCTTTTTCGTTCTCATCAGAATTATTTACAACAAATAATATCAGTGTGCTTTTAATTGCCGATGTTTCATTTTTTGACAAAGAGGAAAGTAATTTCGGAATGTTATCAAGTTCTTTAATTACAGGCACAACTACTACAGTTTGAAAGTATTTCTCTCTATTCTGTACCAACCATTCTTTTTCAACTTTTTTATTAAGGTATAGTTCAATCTGCTTAGGAATAAAATCATTCATTAACATTTCCCTAAATATTCTTTTTCAATCAATTCTTTTGCTTGATCAAAATCAGCGCCTTTTAGCCAATGAATTTTTAATCCTTCCTTTTCTATTTTTCTAAACCAGGTCATTTGTCTTTTAGCAAATTTATGAATTGCACTATTGAGCTTTTGGTACATATCATTATAGTTAATTTTATTTTGCAAAAATAAACTTACATACTTATACTCAAGCCCGAAGAATTTGAGTTTTTCATGTGATACTCCTTGCTTTAACAATTCTTCAACTTCTTCTATCATACCGTATTTAAGTCTTTCTTTCAATCTTGTCGTTATTCTTTCTTTTATTTCATCTCGATCGAGATAAACCCCGATAACTAATGAGTGTATTTTATTGGAAGGATTAGTTTTTTGTGTTTCGGATTCTTCAATCAAAATTGCTCTTATAATTCTTTCCTTTTCAATAGTGTCTGTGGTATTGTGTAATTTTCTTTTTGCTTTCGCAAGAATTTTTCTTAAGGAATCATTATCAAGTTTTGATAATTCTTTAGCTCTAAGTGAATTGAAATCAACATCTGTAAGATTGTAATTGCTCAAAATCGAATTAAGGTAAAGCCCGGTACCGCCAACCATAAACGGTATTTTTTTATTTCTCTTAACTTCATTATATGCTTTGTGAAAGTGGCTGGTAAACTTGTATAAATCAAATTCTTCCTTTGGTGAAATAATATCAATCAAATGATAAGGAATTTGAAAATTATCAATAAAGTAATCGGCAAGATCTTTCCCTGTCCCGATATCCATGCCTATATATACCTGGCGTGAGTCAGCCGAAATTATTTCGCCGTTAAATTTATATGCAAGTTGTACTGCTAATTTAGTCTTACCTACGGCTGTAGGTCCAAGAATAGTTATTAAATTGTATTTCATTATACCACATTGTTACAATGCAGAAGCAATAGGAAGAGTAATTTTGAAAGTTGCGCCTTCACCCAAATTACTTACAACAGAAATTTTACCAGAATGACTTTCAACAATTTTTTTTGTTATTGTAAGTCCTAAACCGGTACCCTCTTTCTTTCCGTGAGTCATAAATGGTTCAAAAACTTTAGTAAGGAGACTTTCCGGAATGCCGAGTCCGCTGTCTTTAATAGATATCACAACATTATTACTTTCTTGTTTCGTAGAAATTTCAATGCTGCCACCGTCCGGCATAGCATCACATGCGTTTTTAATAATATGATTATAACATTGAAAAAATTCTTTGCTGTCTATTTGAACCTTTACGTCTTTATCAAATTTATTATTTATAGTCGAATTTCTGGATTTGATGAAAGACTCTAATCTTTCGCCAAACTCTTTCAGAGTATCATTTAAACTAACCCGCGATGTTCTTAATACTGCCTTGCCTTCAGAATAGCTGGATGTAGTTTGAACTAAATCGGCAACTTGAGTTAGTTGTTCCAAAATCATTTCAACAATTTGTGCGGCATCTTTATTAAGCTCTTTGGACTTAAGATGTTCAGCATATCTTTTACTAACGAGAACCGGTTTTTTAATATCTTGGATTAAGAAGTTTGTCATCTTCCCTAACGATTGAACACGTTCGGTTTGTAAGAGTCTTTCAAGCATTTCTGCATTTTGAAGTGCAAGCGAACATTGAATTGATATAGCACTTAAAAATTCCTCGTCCATCTCTGAGAAACTTCCATTCTTACTATTTAGTAATTGAATAACCCCAACAATTTCATCTTCCCGGTTTTTCAAAGGGAAGCATAACATGCTGTGAGTTTTGTAACCGGAAGCTCTATCATAATCCGACTTAAATCTTTCATCCTTAGTAGCATCTTCAATATTAACAGTCTCACGATTTTGGGCAACCCAACCCGCCACACCTTCCCCCATACTAAGCCGGATTTCCCGCATCTCGTTACCCATTACTACTTTAGACCAAAGTTCTTTTTTTTCTTTATCTACAAGATAAAGTGTTCCTCTATCCGCATCGGTTAGATCAATTGCGACGTTGACAATGTTCTGTAATACATCATCAATCTTTATGTTTGAGTTTACTAACTGAGCTGCCTTAATTATTTTCTTCAACTGTTCTGATTGCAATAATACATTAGATGTCTTTTGGTTTTTTATCACATTTTGATGATTATTAATTTTTTCCTCAAAAGATTTTTCATTAAACGGTTCTTCTTCTAAAATTTCTTCCTCTTGACTGATATAAAGATCACTGATATCTTCATCAATAACATCACTTGTTAATTCATCGGGGAACTCAGGTGTAGTTTCTTCTATAATGTTTTTCTCATCGTTGTCTTGTTCATCAGACTTTTCTTCCGCGAGTTTTTCACCATTAGCTTCATTAAAAGCCTTAAAGAAAGCTTCATCAAAATCAGTTAACTTTTGTGGTTTTTCCTCTAATTCTTCTTCCTGTGAAGAAATTGCGGCAATTGATTCGTCATCTAATTTTAGGTAATCGTCTTCTGATTGTTTTTCAACTTCATCATCAGGGAAAAGAGGTTCTTCATCTATTTCGCTTTCTTTTTTTTCTTCTTTTGAGCTTTTGGTTTTTTCTTCAGTATGTAACTTTTCAAAAGGCTCTTCTAAATCTTCTTCATAAAGCGCGGCATTTTCTTCTATTGTTGTATCAAGTTTATCAATTAAATCGTCTTTCAAGCTTTGTTCAAAAGAAGCTACGTCAGTTTTTTTACTGCTTTCTTTCGATGGCTGAACAGGTTTTTCATCTTTAGCCGCTTCATCAGTATCTGATTCGTCAGGTTTATACACATCTTGCGGTTCAATATCCGAAAAATTAAGGAGATTGGTTTTAATCATGTGGTTCTGTTCTATTAACTTGTTTATCTCATCTTCTGTAAACGAGATAAGATAACAATCGCGAAGTGCGACAGCCGTGGAAGTACGCGAAGTCTCTTCTGCTATTTCATCGTAACCAAAAAAATCATTCTCACCAAAAATAAATGACTTAGTTGAACCAAGTAGTTTTTTCTTTAATAAATTTATTTCACCGCTGACTACAAGAAAAATATTATCGGTAGGATTTTCTTCACGAAATAGAATCTCGCCTTCTTTTAAAGTTTTTAGTTCACCTTTGATTTCGGAAAGATCCATTTCTTGTAAATCAATATCTAAGAATAATTTATTGTTTTGAAGGGCAATATAAAATTGATTTTCCATTCCGATTTCTATTCTTAGTTAGAAAGTAAATTCTAATGTGATATTTCCACACTTATGTCTTTAAAAATACGATAAAACTAAACAAAGATTAACAAAAAACTAATGTAATTGCAATGTATTACCGTTCAATTTTAGTTTTATATTTGTTCTTTATACTCTTTTGCTGCGATAGATTGTCCTAATTCAATTTTGTAGTTAGTTTCTCTAATAAGTAAATTTCGTTTCAATTTTTACACAATTTATTCTAGTTGAATCTTTTTATTAAATCAAACATCAAATTAAATGAGCGAAGAATTACTAATACAGAAAGCTCAAAACGGTGATAGAGCCGCATTGGCACAGCTTGTAAAAAATTACGAGCAGACTGTTTATAATTTTTCTTTTAAGATTTGCCGTAACAAAGAAAAAGCCGAACATACTATGCAGGAAACTTTTTTAAGCATGGTTAAGAACATCGAGCAATTCAGCGGTAAATCAAAATTGTCAACATGGCTTTATACCGTTGTCTCAAACAATTGTTTAATGCTCGCACGTTCACAAAAAAAGCATGAGTATAGTTCAATTGATGACGAAGATAATTTGATCTCCGAAGATAATATTGCTGATTGGAAAATAACGCCGGATCAGATTTCAGAGAATATTGAGTTAAAAAATATTCTTGATGACGCAATACAAAATTTGCCTGCAGATTATCGAGTTGTTTTTCTTTTGCGGGATGTTGAAGGTTTATCAACAGAAGAGACAGGCAAAATTACAGAACTTTCAATTCCGGCAGTTAAATCAAGACTGCATAGAGCGAGAGCATTTTTAAGAAATGAATTGAATAAAAAACTAAGTTATGAGTACTGAAAAAGCTACATGTAAAGAAGTAATGAATCACATTTGTGATAACTTAGGTGAAGACCTTGATTCGCCGCGATGTGTTGCAATCAAATCTCATCTAGACAGTTGTGATTCTTGCAAAAAATATTTCACAAGTGTTGAAACCACGATTCAATTCTACAAAAAGTATAACGTTGAAGTTGATGATAATACACACAAACGTCTTCTTGATTTTCTTGGTCTTGAAGATTAAGTAAATCATATCAGGTTTGATAAATCTCCATATCAAAAAACAAAAATGAAAATTTAATGGAAAACGTACATTATTATAATACAACGGTTAAATGGACGGAAGGAAGAAAAGGTGAATTAATAGAACCGACAATGCCGACAATTGAAGTAGCAACTCCCCCCGAATTTCCTAAAGGAGTTCCGAGTACATGGACATCAGAGCATCTTTATGTCGCATCAGCTAATATTTGTTTGATGACAACATTTTTAGCAATTGCGGAAAATTCTAAACTGAACTTTAAAAGTTTTGAATGTGACGGAGTTGGTAAATTAGAAAAAGTCGACGGTAGATTTATGATTTCCGAAATAGTTTTAAAACCGAAAGTTATTGTTACCGAAGAAAAAGACATAGAGCGTGCGGAAAGAATTATAGAAAAAGCAGAAAACCATTGCTTAATATCAAATTCAATGAAAACAGAAATTAAACTTGAAATGGAAGTAAGTGTGTAAATTCATTTCATGTATATGATGTAAGACAGTTTCCTCAGTTCTTTGTTTATGAGGCAATTCGTCCTACATACAAAATTCTCTTTTAGCTTGAATATAATTTAAATTTTTTGGACATTTGTGCATTCGGAATGCATATTTGTCCAAAATGAATTTTATAAATCGTATACTAGAAACTAAATTAAAATCCTCAATTAAAAACTATCCAATTGTTGCAGTAATAGGTCCGCGTCAATCCGGTAAAACTACTCTTGTAAAAAATCTATTTCGGAATTTTGCATATCAAAATTTGGAGGCTCCTGATACAAGACTTTTTGCTGAGAGTGATCCAAGAGCTTTCTTAGAATCTTCGTATAAAGATAAAGGTCTTATTATTGATGAGGCTCAAAAAGTCCCGCAATTATTTTCATACTTGCAGGTGATTGTTGACGAAAATAAAAATGCTAAAGTAATATTAACAGGATCACAGAACTTCTTACTTCATGAAAGGATATCTCAAAGTCTTGCCGGAAGAATTGGGATTTTAAGATTGTTGCCTTTTAGTTTTGCCGAAATAAAATACAAATATAGTTGTGAAAATTTTGCTGAATATATATTGAATGGCTTCTACCCCCCCATTTATGATAGAAATATTTCACCGGGTGATTGGTATCAAAACTATATTCAAACTTATTTAGAAAGAGATGTCAGACAGTTAAAAAATATTTTTGACTTAACTAACTTCACAAATTTCTTAAAATTATGTGCCGGTAGAATCGGTCAGTTATTGAATATAACTTCTCTTGCAAATGACTGCGGTATTTCCGTAAACACGGCAAAATCTTGGCTTTCTGTACTGGAAGCAAGTTTTGTAATTTTCTTGCTAAAACCATATCACAATAATTTCAATAAAAGAATTACAAAATCACCAAAACTATATTTTATTGATGTTGGTCTTGCATCATCATTACTTGGATTAAAAAATACAAACGACATATTACACTACCACTCAATTGGAAGTATTTTTGAAAATTTAATCGTTAGTGAAATCTATAAGAAGTATTACAATATTGGTGAACTTCCAGCAATATATTATTGGCGAGATAAAACTGGAAGAGAAATTGATCTAATCTTGGAATTTAAAAACAAAACCAAGGTTGTTGAGATAAAAGCCGGAAAAACAATAAACGAAAATTACTTTTCCGGTATTGATACATGGCTTAAAGTTTCAAGAGACAAATCAAGCGAAGCATATCTAATTTACGGCGGTAATGAAAATCAAAAACGAAGTATCGCTGAAATTCTTTCCTGGCAAAATGTAAACTTGATATTTGATAAAAAATAATTGTTTCTTATAAGGCAGATATTATTTCATTAAACTTAGCAAGCGCTTCGTCAATTTTATCAATATCTTTTCCGCCGGCTGTAGCCATATGCGGTTTGCCACCGCCGCCTCCGCCGACAAGTTTAGCAACTTCACCGACTATTTTGCCTGCCATTAACTTTTTATCTTTTATTAAATCATCGGTAACAACGCAAACCATTTGCACTTTGTCTTCAACTTGTGAAATTAAAAATCCAACACCGGATTTCATTTTATTGCGAAGTTCATCTCCCATTGATTTTAATTCATCCATACCGGTTACTTCTACTTTGCCTTTAAAGATTTTTATTCCGTTTACTTCTTCGGGATTGGAAATTATATCATCAATTCCGCCCAGTTTTTCTTCAAGCTGAAGTTTTGCAATTTCTTTCTCTAATTTCTTTTTCTCTTCCAGCAACTCATTTATTCTTTGTTCTGAGTTCCGAATTCTGAGTTCTTGCTTCTTGATGTACTCTTCAACACCGTGACCGGTTACGGCTTCAATTCTTCTAACGCCGCTTGCAATGGAAGATTCACTAATAATTTTGAACAAACCAATCTGCGATGAATTTTTAACGTGTGTTCCGCCGCAGAACTCCATTGTATAATCACCGAATTGAACAACATTAACCTTATCGCCGTATTTATCACCAAAGAACATTAATGC
>DSBF01000015.1 GCA_011049495.1 Ignavibacteria bacterium | reverse complement strand
TTATTTGAGCCTCTTTAAACCATTGCAGAAAAATAAATGAAAATAAAAGAGAAAGAGTTCGAGACAATTTTACAAGATTTGAAATCACTTGCAAATCAGATGGGAGCAACTGTCAGATTTGAAAGAGGTGATTTTCAAGGAGGTTATTGCATATTAAAAGAATCAAAAATAATTGTAATAAACAAACTCACTTCGACTCAACGTAAAGTTATGACTCTCTCTGCCGCATTAAACGAACTCGGAGTTGATAGTGTTTATTTACCTCCCCGACTTAGAGAGATTATTGAAGAAATGGATTCTAACTAATGAAAGTACTAGTTCTTAACGGTCCAAATCTAAACATGCTCGGTAAAAGAGAAAAAGATCAATACGGAACTTTTGATCTTATCGATATTGAAAATGAATTAAAGAAAGAATTCAATTTCACTTTTGAATTTTTCCAAAGTAACCATGAAGGTGAACTGATTGACAAGATTCAATCTGCTCCAAGTTATTTTAACGGACTAATAATTAATCCGGGCGGTTATTCGCATACTTCCGTAGCAATAAGAGACGCACTTGCTGTGTGTAACATTCCTAAAATAGAAGTACACATTTCAAATTTAGCTGGAAGGGAAGACTTCAGACAACGAATGTTAACTGCTTCAGTCTGCGATGGTTATGTTTCAGGATTTAAAATAAATAGTTATCTCGGCGCAGTTTACCTTCTAACTAAACTGGCAAGATAAAATTTTATTCTCTTCAAAATTAATATAATACTTTATTCCATCCCGGACTTATTACCTTATTGCTTTATAACACCTTATGAGTATTTCTTAAAGAAAATAGTTATCTAAAACATAAATCTTGCTATTATTATTTCGATTACTTATTTTATCTAAACCACAAAATGAAACTTAGCTATGAAAGACTTTGGATTAAAAAAATTATACTACTCAATTAGCGAAGTAAGTAAAATAACCGGTTTAGAACAATACATACTGCGTTATTGGGAATCTGAATTTGAAATCTTGAAACCGGGTAAAAACAGAGCCGGTAATAGAATCTATACAAATAAAGATATCAACCTTATCTTAAGAATTAAAAAACTTCTTCGCGATGAAAAATATACCATTGAAGGAGCAAAGAAAATTCTTGAAGAAGAAAGCACAGGAATTGTATCTGAAGAAACACCGGAAGTCAAACCGATCAAACCAATACCAAAAGTCAGCAGTAATATAATCTCACTCAAGAAAGACCTTGAAGAAGTAAAGCAATTTTTGTTAGATTTACAATCTAAGATTTGAGTGAATATTAAATAAAAAATTGCTTTTAAATTCTAAAAGTTTCTTACACAAAAAATTCTAATCGGAACGTAGCGCAGCCCGGTAGCGCACTTGAATGGGGTTCAAGGGGTCGCGGGTTCAAATCCCGCCGTTCCGACTCTGATGTTTATTTTTTTTTAATTTTCTACTTGTGGTTCAAGGGTTCACAGACTTCAAAAATATTTCCACCCGGATCATAAAACGTGAAATATTTTTTATGATCATCCATAATAATGTTGTCTACTTTCACGCCATTAACTGTTAATTTTTCTTTTATTAGATTTACATCTTTGACTCCAAAAATTGGGTAAGAAGTTGTTTCTTTGTTAACTACAATTTCTTTATCAGTCTGCCAAAGAGTTCTTGTTTTACCACCGGCATTAAGAACAACTAATTTCAATTTTGTGTCCTCCCAAACAATTTCAAATCCAAGTTTATCCTTGTACCTGATTTAGATTTTGCAACATCTTTTACACGAATGATGATTGTATCAATCCCATCAAATAGTGGAATAGTTTTGCTCATAGTGGCACCATCTGAAAATAATTTATAATTTTTAATTAATCTTGTTATTTTTCGAATAGACTGCAATTTAGATATTTACTCCTTTTTAGTGTTGGGGAAAATAATATTTTTCTTAATCAGAAAAAAAATAATTGAAGAGAAAAAATGATTTCATATTTACATCAAAACAAATTTGATATTGTATCATTGCTAATTAGAATTCTAGTTGGTTCCATTTTCATTTCCGAAGGAATACAAAAGTTTCTGTATCCTGAAATTAGAGGAGTTGGGAGATTTATTAAAATTGGTCTGCCTGTACCTGAATTTCTTGGCTATTTTGTTGCTTCCTTTGAAGTTGTGTGTGGTTTACTTGTTTTTTCAGGTCTATTTGCTAGACTTGCTGCAGTTCCTTTACTCATAATTATGACTGTGGCTCTTTTAACAACAAAGTTACCAATACTGCTTAATGACGGATTTTGGGAAATGGCACATGCGGCTCGCACCGATTGGTCAATGTTAATAGGATCAATAATAATAATTATTATCGGTGCTGGAAAGTATTCGATTGATAAGTATTTTACATCTTCGAAAGATATGTGAATTAAAACGTTTTGCATTTTCATCTCCTACTTATCTCTAAATTTTCTTTATCAAATACAATTAGTGATTGTTTAGAGGGTCTATATTCTTTATTTTAGTCCATTAATTCTTGATATTTTTTTTCAACAGTCGTTTAATAAAATCCGAGAGAATAAAAAATTTGCAAATAGATAAACCTCATTCAAATTGCGGTATTTTTGGGATTTATAATTCACAAGCCGCCGCAGTCAATACTTATTATGGTTTACATGCTTTGCAGCATCGTGGACAAGAAGCTGCCGGTATTGTTTGTATAGACACTAATGAAAAGGGTAAAAAGCATATTACTCAACATAAAGGACTGGGATTAGTTTCCGAAGTTTTTTCTAACCCTAATATTTTTGATCACCTAACCGGAAAATCTGCTATTGGGCATAATAGATATTCCACAACGGGGTCTGCTCGTTCCGTAAAAAACATTCAACCTTTTTATGTTCAATACAGAATGGGAAATCTCTCTGTTTCACACAACGGTAATTTAACCAACTCAAGAATAATTAGAGAAAAACTGGTAAATGAAGGTGCTATTTTTCAAACAAGCAGTGATACTGAAGTTATTTTGCATTTGATTGCAAGAAGCCGACTTGAAAATCAAATTGAACAAATAGGCGATGCATTAAAACAAGTTTCCGGAGCTTATAGTTTAGTAGTTTTAACAGATACCAAATTAATTGGAGCTCGTGATCCACACGGAATAAGACCTCTTTGCATCGGTAAACTTAACGGCTCATATATAATTTCATCTGAAACATGTGCTTTAGATATTTTATCAGCTGAGTACATTCGAGATGTTGAGCCCGGAGAAATAGTCGTTATTGATGATGCAGTAATAGAAACCGGGGAAATAAAATCTTATAGAATTAATGGAACTACTGAACCGAAGAAGCAGTGTATTTTTGAATTTATTTATTTCTCTCGCCCGGATAGCAAAATATTTGGGAGCAATGTCGATAAAATGCGAAGAAAATTAGGAAAGGTTCTTGCTTCTTATCATCCCGTAAGAGATAAAAATGATGAAAAAGTAATTGTAATGAGTGTTCCGGATAGTTCAAACACTGCTGCTATTGGTTATGAAAACCAGCTTACAAAAATGGGAATTCAATCTAAACTAGAAATTGGTTTGATTAGAAGCCATTATATCGGAAGAACTTTTATAACTCCGGGACAAGCTAATAGGGAAGTAGGCGTTCGAATTAAATTTAATACAGTTAAAGGTGTGCTGGAGAATCGAACGGTTGTCTTAATTGATGATTCGATTGTGCGCGGAACTACATCAAAGCAATTGGTTAAATTAATTAGGGAAGCAAATCCAAAAGAAATTCATTTTAGAATTTCTTCTCCTCCCATTCATCACCCTTGCCACTATGGTATGGATTTCCCTTCAAAAAGTGAATTAATTGCAAACAAATTTAAAGATATTGAAGAAATTAGGAAATATTTGGAAGTTGATAGTCTTGCTTATCTTACTCACGAGCAAATGTTGGAAGCAATGGTCGATCATGCTCCAGATTCATTTTGTACAGCTTGTTTTTCCGGAGAGTATCCAATACCAATCGACTCATATTTTCTAAAAGAACAACATGATATATAATATACTTTCAATAAAGTTGTTAACTTAACTATCTTTAATGTAGTTAAGTATTATAGATAAATCATAATATAGTGCATATGATAAAAATTGACAAAATTCATACTATTTCAAATCACTTGAGTTTTTCAAGAATATTATTAACTGCTCCCATATTTTATTTTCTTCAGAATATGGAGCAAAGTGATTTTCATCGATATTTTGCACTTTTTCTAATGATTCTTGCCGCTATAACTGATTATCTTGACGGTTATTTTGCACGCAAGTACGACCATGTTACCGAGTTTGGAAAAATAATTGATCCAATTGCTGATAAAATTGCTGTTGGAGTTATAACTTTAACTTTATTTCTAAAAGGAATGATTCCGCTTTATATTCTAATTGTTGTTGTTGCACGTGATGTGTTGATATTTTTAGGTGGCTTAATTATAAGTAATAAAATTGGGAGAGTGCTCCCATCTAATTTATTGGGTAAAATTACTGTTTTCATACTTGGTTTGTATTTGGTGTTTTTAGTAATTGGATTAAAGAGCTATCCAACTTTATTTAACTTGTACAATATTCTTATTGTATTTATGAGTATTCTATCGTTAATTGGATATATTATACGTTCGATAGAAGCATTAAAATTTAAGAAAAATGAACTTCTTTAAGAATATAAACTTCGAAAAACTTACCGACGGTTTAAAGAAAACCAAGGAACGTCTCTTTACCGGAATTAATGAAACTTTAACAGGGAAGGCAAAATTAGATGATACTACACTCGACGAATTAGAGGAGTTACTAATTTCGTGCGATATAGGTGTAGATACTTCAATTGAAATAATTGACCGTGTTAGACAAAATCTTCGTTCAAATACTGATAGGGGTAAAGAAACTGTTCTTGATACATTAAAATCGACTCTTGAGGAGATACTTACTCTAAGACAAACCGCCGAAGATAATTTAAATAGAATTGAAAATTACAAACCATTTGTGATTTTAGTAGTTGGAGTAAACGGTGCAGGAAAAACAACTACTATTGGTAAACTAGCGAATAATTTCAAAAAGTCCGGCTTAAAAGTGTTAATAGGTTCAGGTGATACATTTCGAGCTGCCGCAAATGAGCAGCTTGATATTGGGCTAAACGTGCAGGTGTAGAAGTTATTTCCAAACATTCTGGTTCAGATCCTAGTTCGGTTGCTTATGAAACTTTACTTCAAGCAAAAAAAGAAAATGCTGATGTTGTTCTCATTGATACCGCAGGCAGGTTACATACAAAAAATAATTTAATGGAAGAACTAAAAAAAATCAGAAAAGTACTTGCAAAAGTTTTGGAATATGCACCAAATGAAACCTATCTAGTTATTGACGGAAACACAGGGCAGAATGCGATAATTCAAACCAAGGAATTTGCAAAGTTTGCGGATATTACCGGATTAATTATTACAAAACTAGATGGCACAGCTAAAGGAGGAATTATTTTTCAAATTTCAAAAGAACTTGATATCCCGGTAAAATATGTTGGCGTTGGTGAAGGAATTGACGATCTCCAGAATTTCGATCCGAAAAATTTTATTAATGCTTTATTTAATAAGTGAAATGAAATAATTCGTTGAAACCATATGCTTTCATAATAAATCCGGTTGCCGGTAAAGTTAAGAAACTCGATATTCACAATCTTATCGAATCCAACGCGACACGTTTTAAAATTAAAACTGAGACTTATATTACAAAACGACCCGGTCACGCTATTGAGATTTCTAAGCACTTAACTCGAAACAATAAGTATTACGCGGTTATAGCGGTAGGAGGGGATGGGACAGTTAATGAAGTAGTGAATGGTTTTAATTTAACTTCAGAAGCTTTATTTGGTTTACTTCCTTTCGGATCCGGCAATGATGTAGGTCGTTTCATTTACTCTAACGGTAATTCAAATTATTTTGATATTCTGTTCGATCAAACTCGCCACTCTATAGTTGAATTAGATGTTGGAGATTGTACAATTAAAGAGCAGAATGAAACTATTATTAATCGCAGGTTTATAAATGCTGTTGGAATTGGTTTCGATGCATATGTTGCTTACTTAAATCAGTTTGAAAAGAAATTATCCGGAATCTTGTCGTACATTCTTGCAGTAATGCGAGCGTTGAAATCTATCAAAAACCTTGATGTTAATATAAAATTAGATGGTGAAGAAATTATTGGAAAGTTCCTTTTATTGACTGTTGGGAATGGGAAAACATCCGGTGGAGGATTTTTTCTTAATCCAGATGCCGATCCAACAGATGGTGTTTTGAATTTAACAAGTGTTGATTCCGGATCACGCTTTGATGTTATAAAAAATTTGCCTTATGCTCTAGTAGATAAGTTAAAAAAAGTTAAGAAAGCTAAATTTTTCCTTTCCAGAGACATTAATATAAAATTAAATGAACCGTATTATGTTCATTTAGATGGAGAAATTGGTTCTCAAGCGGCAATTGAGTTTAATATTTTATTAGCGGGTAAGAAGTTAAAAACAATCAAGAGTAAATGAGATGTTTTTTAGAAGACCGAATCATAAAATTTTTGATTATACGCCTCGATTTTATGATCCCGATAAAGATGAAGAATTAAAAAAGCTTGAACGACGAAAACAAAAATTAGGATTCCGAAACTCTCGCTCAAGACAAAAATTTAGAGTTAAATCACCATTATATTATCTCGTTTTGTTAGTAATAATTGTTTTCATTTATTTGAAGTTTTCTGGCTTATTGTAAGCAAAAGAGTATTAAGAAGTTTACATAATATACATTATGTGATTTTATTCTAATTTCTTTATTCTTTTCTTATTTTGCGCAATGTGTTTTTTTCTCAATTATTTATTTCAAATGGTTTTAATTTATCATCGCTTCCGAATATCACAAGTAAATCGCCATCTTCAATTTTATAATTCGCGTCCGGTATTTTAATTTCTGTTTTAACCTCGTCACCGAATAAATCAGAAGCCATTTTCTTAATCATTAGTACTTCTAATCCATATTGATTACGTAATCGAAGTTGTGCTAATGTCTTACCTACGAAGCTCTCCGGAGCCGGTTTTTCAATAATAGAAAATCCATCCGATACGGCAGACTTTTTATTTATGCTGATTGATTTTAATTCTTGTGACAAACCATCTGCCAAATTCATCTTAAAACTTTCTTTATTGTAAGCATCAATAACGTCTTGACGTGAAATAACACCAATTAATATTTCCTGTTCGGAATCAGAAATAACCGGAAATTCATCACGATTTTCTTTACTGAATAAGCTCATTACTGCATCTAAATCCATTGTTGGAGCAACAGTAATAATATTAGGATTTGCTAGATCTTTTGCCACCATAATATGCTTTAAATTTTCATATTCAGAAATAATTGGACGCAATTCATTTTCTGTAATTATTCCGGTCAATTTTCCATTTATATCAGTCGTGTAGCAGGTGCTTGTATTATTATCCAAAAACATAGAAATTAACTTCGGTAATGGAGTATTTTCCGGAATAGTCATAATTTTATCGTACATTGCTTCTTCTACAGTCATAGATTTCATAATATTTGTTTCTCTGCCGGAAGCAATGTTAAAACCTTCTTGCTCCAATTGGCGAATATGAATAGAACCTTTTAGTACTAATTGCACTAAAGTTGTAGTGATTACAACTGCTAACATAAGCGGAAGAATAAATGAATAATCTTGCGTCATTTCGAAAATTATCAAAATTGCAGAGATTGGTATGCTGTTAATACCTCCTAAAACTGCTCCCATTCCTACGAGAGTAAAAGTTGTGTAATCTAAATTTAGTCCCAAAAATGTATTACAGAAATAAGTAAAAATGTAGCCTAAACTTGCTCCCATAAATAATGAAGGGGCAAATATACCTCCAAATCCGCCTGAATTAATAACAATGGGGACTAAAAGAAACTTCAATACCAATAAAACAAATACGATGTTTGCAGAATGATAATCAGATAAAATTCTATTAATTCCCGAATAACCAATACCAAATATATCATCAAAAAAGTAACCGGAAATACCAACTAACAAACCGGCAGATATCATTAATAACCATTGAGGAATTGATTTAGCTAAAAGCTTCTTAACTAATTTATTTAATAAGTTAGAATACTTTATAAAAAGTATTGATATAATACCAGCGATTATCCCAAGTATAATAAATAAATAAAAATCGCCTACAGAACCAACGATAGGATTTTCGAAAAAGAATACAGATGCGTCACCAATGAATATTCGGGAAATCGCACTTGCAGTTACTGAAGCTAATATTAAAGCAGAAAATGTGGGAGCATGAAAATCATTTAGTAGTATGATTTCCAGAGCAAAAAATATTCCCCCCAAAGGAGTATTAAAGATTGCCGAAATTGCGGCACCGGATCCGGCAGCAGTAAACATTCTTCGCTTTGTGTCTGTCATTCCAAAAATATTAGAAATCTTGCTTGCTACCCCTCCTCCTAACTGAGCAGCAGGTCCCTCTGGTCCAAGTGTATTTCCTGTCCCGATACTAATTACAGGTGCAATGAAATGAAAAAGAGTAGTTCTAAATGAAATAAAACCGCCGCGTAATGCAACGGCTTTTATTACTTCCGGTACTCCCCTTTTTTTTGATATTTCAGGAGCAAGCTTTATTAAAAAACTTTGAATTAACATACCGAAAGCAGGCAGCAATATCACTGTAGCTGCACCTAGAAAGAAAAAGTCTTCAACCGTTTTTTCAAAGAAAAGTTCATTCATAAATTCAATGGAATGATGAAAAATAACGGCTGAAATTCCAACAACTACCCCAATAACAATTGCAAACACACTGAATGTAGTGTATTCCGGTAGATTGAACTTTGAGAAAAATCTTTGGAAACTTCTCATAAATTTACGAAAATGGAGCAATCGAAAATATTTAGAATAATTATTCTCTTTCTTCATTCTTTGGTCTTAATTATCATATTTATAGAAACCCTCACCTGTTTTTCTGCCTAACTTATTTGCTGCAACCATTTTCTTTAATAGTGGGCATGGACGATATTTAGAATCATTATATCCGGTGTAAAGTACATCCATGATTGCTAGACATACATCTAAACCGATAAAATCTGCTAAAGTAAGTGGTCCCATTGGGTGATTCATGCCTAATTTCATAACAGTATCGATTGCGTCTGCGCTTGCTACACCCTCATAAAGAGCAAATATTGCTTCATTTATCATTGGCATAAGAACTCGATTTGAGATAAATCCAGGATAGTCATGTACTTCAACCGGAGTTTTTCCAAGTTGCTCCGACAATTCTTTCACAATTAAATAAGTTTCATCACTTGTTGAATAGCCCCGTATTATTTCAACAAGTTTCATAACCGGAACAGGATTCATAAAATGCATACCAATGAATTTCTCCGGTCTGCAAACTGTTGATAATTCGGTAATTGATATTGAAGAAGTGTTTGAAGAAAAAATAGATTCCTTCTTAACTATATTTTCTAATGTTTTGAAAAGATTAAGTTTAGCATCTTTATTCTCAATTATTGCTTCAATAATAAAATCTGTGTTGGGATCGATATTCTCAAAACTAACCACTTTTTTAATTCGTTCCAATATTTGCTTTTTGTCATTTTCAGAAATTATTTCTTTCTTAATTTGACGATCCAGATTTTTTGAAATATTTGATAATCCCTTTTCGATAAATTCTTCCTTAATATCAATCAATTGTACATTGAAGCCATTTTGTGCAAAAACATGAGCAATGCCATTACCCATAGTTCCTGCTCCAATTACAGCAACATTTTGAATTTTCATGATCATTTACTCCCTTAAACTAGTTTAACAATTACAGCAGATGCTTCGCCTCCACCAATACAGAGTGAAGCTAAACCAAATTCAGCTTTCTGTCTTTTCATCTGATAAAGCAAAGTAGTTAAGATTCGTGCTCCACTAGCCCCTATCGGATGTCCTAGTGCTATTGCTCCACCGTTTACATTTACTTTGACAATGTCGAGATCTAAAATCTTATTTACAGCTAAAGAAACAACAGCAAACGCCTCGTTAATTTCGAATAAATTAATATCGTCTTTCGTCATATTTGCTTTTTTTAATACTTTTTGAATTGCATCAGCCGGAGCTGTTGTAAATTCAATTGGTGCTTTTGCAGCAGATGCTTGTGCAACTATTTCTGCAATTGGTTTTAATCCTAATTCTTTTGCCTTATCTTCAGACATCACAAGTAGTGCTGCTGCGCCATCATTAATTTTTGATGCATTTGCAGCGGTAACAACACCATCTTTTTCAAAAGCCGGTCTGAGAGAACTAATTTTGTCAAATTTAACTTTTGATGGTTCTTCATCCGTATCTACAACAACCTCCCCTTTTCTTGATTTCAAAGTAATAGGAAGTATTTCATCTTTGAATAAACCGTCTTCTTGAGCCTTCAGAGTACGTTTGTATGATTCGACTGCGTACTCATCTAACTCTTCACGTGTAAACTTGAAATCTCGAGCACACGCTTCAGCACAGCTTCCCATATGAAAATTATTATAGATGTCCCATAAACCATCATAAACCATGGAATCGATAATATCACCGTTGCCCATTCTGTAACCGGCTCTTGCTTTAGGTAGGAGATAAGGTGCTAAAGTCATATTCTCCATACCTCCGGCAACAATTATATCAGCATCTCCAAGTTGAATAGCTTGATGGGCAAGCATTACAGCTTTAAGTCCACTGCCGCACATCTTATTAATAGTTAAACACTCAGTTGAGTTTGGAAGACCGGAATAAATAGCTGCTTGACGAGCAGGAGCTTGTCCTAAACCAGCAGGGAGTACATTCCCCATTATGACTTCATCAACTAGTTCGGGGTTTAATTTTACATCTTCAATTACTGCCTTAATAACATAACTTCCAAGTGCTGTAGCCGGTGTGTCAGAAAAAGCTCCTTGAAATGAACCGATTGCAGTTCTTTTGGCTGATACAATTACTACTTTTTTCATAGTTATTATCCGTTAGTTTATTAAACATTATGATTGAAAAATATAAAAAGATGCTTTGAATAGAAAGAAGAAGTGTTAATTACAAATTAATTTTCATCTATTTCAAAAGAAATGCAGCATTTTAATTTTCCGCATGGACCGCTAAGTTTGGAAAGATTTGAATTTAGATTTTGATCGCTTGCTAATTGAGTAGATATTCGTTTAAAATTATTTAAAAATGCAGAACAACAGAATTCACGACCGCAAGTACCTAAACCTCCAATACATCTTGCTTCATCACGAACACCTATCTGCCTTAATTCGATTCTAGTTTTAAATTCGGCAGCTAAGTCTTTCGCAAGTTCACGAAAATCAACACGACCATCTGAAGTGTAAAAAAAGAATAATCGTTTTCGATCAAATTGATAATGAATATGCACAAGTTTCATGCAAAGATTGTGTTTTTCTATTTGTTTAAGAAAGAATGGTTTCGCAGATGATTCATCTGCTAAATTTTTATTATACTTTTGCAGATCTTGTTCAGAAGCAATTCTTTGAATGATCGGAAGTTTTTCACCGTAGAGACCTAATTCTGCTCTCTTAATTTTGATCAATTCGGAATTTTCTTCAACAATTCCGATTTCAATGTAGTCCTCACTACTTATTATAACTTTATCCCCTACTTCGGGCGTTTTAGCAAGTTCATTACTTACTTCTGCAAAATGACATCCCAACATTCCTTTACATTCAACCTCAACAATACGTCTATTATCAATTGGTGTATCCATCGTACGATCAGCACCGCATGTAAGACAGCCGCTAATTTTTAAATGATTGGGATGATGAATTGAATTGCGAAGAATATTTTTGTATTTATGATTTAGATCTTCTTCGATATGTTTTATTTCTTCGTTGGTATATGACTTACTCTGAAGAAAGGAGAAATCTATTTTATACATTGAATTATTTCCAAATTGAGATTGAACGTAACTTTAAGATAAGATTTAGTATAATAACATTCAATAGGATGTTTTTATCCATTAATTGGATTGCTTTATCAACTTCAGAGCTAATTTTTATAATTTCAGCCTTTGGAAAGTTTTTATTGAATCGCTCAAAAGTCTCTATGTGCTCATCATAATAATAATTATTTACACTCAGCTTATTTTTTTGAGCATCGACTAACCAAATATTTATTAGGTTGAATATTTCTTTTACTTTATTTTTATCAAAATCATCTGTAGAATTCTTAAGTTCGATATATGCGGAATTGTACCAACCTGCCAATGAAAAACGTAAAAATTGTACGGTTGATTCAACCAAGGATTGCATATTGTTTTCAATAAGTTCAATTGCCTTTTGAACTGAGCCTGAAGAAAATAATGAAACCTTTTTTGCCAAATCCGGTGATATATTGAAATAATCTATAAGAACTTTTGAAACTAAATCGGTTGATAAACTATTAAATTTAATTCGCCAGCATCTGGAAATTATTGTTGAAAGCAACCTCTCTTCATAAGGAGTAATTAAAATGAATATTACGCCTACCGGAGGTTCTTCTAATGACTTAAGCAAAGCATTCTGTGCTTCTTTATTCATTAAGTGTGCATCTTCAATAACAATAAAACGATTAGTTACATCAGAATAATCCAGACTCAAAAATTTTTTTATTTCACGAATGCTACTAATCTTTATATTGTTAGCACCTTCAATGTAAATTTTATGATAAAGATTTTTCTTTTTTCTCTCAAGCTGATTTCTAAGATCTTCAATTTGTTTTTCGGTTAATTTCTCTGTAGCGGAATGTTCCGGTTTTTCATCTTTACCGCGAGGTAGTGGGATAATATATTTTACGAAGGGTTCTTCGAAATTACTAATTCTTTTGTGGTGTTCAATTTTGGTTGTTGCTTTAATAAAATGAATTGCTGAAAATAATTTGCCTACCCCCGATGGTCCTGAGAAAAATAATGCGTGAGGAATTCTATTATTCTTTATTAATTCATTAAGTTGATTTACGGCGTGCGGTTGCCCGATTATTTTTTCAAGCTGGTCAACCATAATTATTTTGTTTAATTAAAATCATCATCATCAGAATAAAAGAAATCCTCATCGGTAGGATAATCCGGCCAAATATCTTCAATAGATTCATACGGTTCATCTGTATCTTCTAATTCATTTAAATTTTCAACTACTTCTAAAGGGGCGCCAATACGCTCAGCATAGTCAATTAGCTCTTCCCTTGTTGCAGGCCATGGTGCATCATCTAAATAGGAGGCTAATTCAACCGTCCATATCATATAAGTATTACTCCTTTAATTGTTGTGACTAAAAAGATTATTATTTGGAGACAATTTCAAATAGATCAACATCGTCAAACATAAAGTTTGATGGATTCAAAGCAATTCCATTATGTCTAACTTCATAATGTAAGTGGGGACCAGTAGATAATTTTCCCGAATTACCGGTTTCTGCAATAAGATCGCCGCGTTTTATTTTCTGACCTTTCTTAACATTTATTTTGGATAAATGTGCGTAAACTGTTTGGTAACCGAATCCATGGTCTATTTCTAATGTTAGACCATATCCCCCTCTCCTTCCGGTAAAACTGACTGTACCACCGCCTGGTGAATAAACAGGTGTACCAATATCTGTTACAAAATCCAAACCGGAATGCATTCTTCTTATTTTTAATATAGGATGCATTCTCATACCATAGCTGTCACTAATTCTTCCGGTAGTTGGCATTATTGCCGGTATAGCATCGTATAATTTTTCATTAATTTCTAATGCAGTCTCAATCTCATTGTAATTATTTTTTTCCAGTTCTAATTTTGCACTAATTTCATCTATATAATTATTAAGGCGGAATAACAGATTATCAAATTCCAATGAATTATTCGGAATGAAATTCTCAAATACACTTCCACCAAATCCAATATTCCTGTCCTCTTCGGTTAATGGTTCTAAATTAACCCGTAATCGGAGGTCATTACTTTGAGAAGTTAGTTTATCAAGTTCTGATTCAAACTTCTCGTACTTTGAAATTAAATCAGAAACTTGAGTTTGCAAATTCATACTTTTTTGCTGGAGTGCTTTAACTTCTAAATCCGGATTTAATATCTCATTTATGATAAAATATCCGCTAAATACGAGGAACGCATTGATTACCGAAAAAAAGCCTATAAGAAAAATAAATTTCCTATAGAAGCTCTTAATTTCGACGAATTTCAGCTTATTTTTTGAAAAGTAATAAAAATGCTTCATAATTTCGGTGCGAAGTTAACAAAAGAGTAATTGCAAGTCAAGTGAATAATTTCCTTATTTTATTCAAAGTCGTGCTCAAAATAATCGATTACTCTATTAACTTCTTTATTCTTCTTATTAATTTTTTTTGTAAGATTTTGCTGCAGTTCTTTTGCAGCATCATATCCATAGTGTTTTAACAAATAATTCAAGGCAATTACTTCAGAAATAACCGTTAAATTTTTCCCGGGTACAATAGGAAGTTTTATATATGGTAATTCTACTTCGGATATATTTACAGATTTGTAATCTAAACCTGTTCTTGTATAGTTTGATTTTTCATCCCAAATTTCCATTTCGACGATTAACTCTAATCGTTTTTGAAAACGAATAGCGCGAATCCCGAACATGCTTCTAACATCAACAATACCGACTCCCCTAAGTTCCATAAAATGCTTAACCAAATCGGTACCGGAACCCATTAAAATACCTTCGCCTTTTTTTGTAAATATTACAACATCATCGGCTACAAGTCTATGTCCTCTTTCTACCAAATCAAGAGCCACCTCACTTTTACCGATGCCAGATTTTCCGACAAACAACATCCCGACACCATATACATCAACAAAGGAGCCGTGAATAGATATTCTCTCGGCAAATTGATCGTCAAGAAAATCACTAATTAAATATGATAGCTTTGTTGTTGAAAAAGTTGATCCGAAGATCGCAATCTTATGTTCATTTGCTAATGATATCACCTCATCAGGAGGTTGATTGCTGTCGGTAAAAATCAAACACGGGATTTCAAATTGGAATATTCTGTTTAGTGTTTTTTCTCTTTCACTTTTTGAAAGTTGTTTTAAGTATCTTACTTCAGTATTTCCGAAAATTTGAACCCGATTAAACGAAAATAAATCAACAAACCCGGCTAAAGCTAAACCGGGTCTGTGTAAATTTTGATCGGTAATTAATCTATCCATACCGACTTTATCATTGAGCAACTTTAACTTGAATTGCTTTTGAATATGTTCGCAAAAAAACTCAACAGTAATGTTTTCTTTACGGGAAATATTTTTATCATTAATATTAATCATCGAGACTTTGCTAATCTTTTGGTTTTTAATTTGCGCAATTGTCTTTCTATTTTCGAAGCAGCAACACTAATCGATTTTCTGAAGTCATCTGATGTTTCATTTGCTTTGAATACCTTACCGGGAACATGTAAAGTAATTTCTGCCGATTTAATACTATTATTATTGTGGAGAAAACTAAGAACAACATTTGCATCCATAATGTCTTGATTAAATTTAGTTAATTTCTGAATCTCTTCTTTTGTGTAGGAAGTCAATGAATCTTTTGCTCTAAATTTTCGGGATGTTATTTGAATATTCATATTTTCTCCTATGATTTTGGGTGTGCGGATTTATATGATTTTTTTAACTGTTCAACACTTACATGCGTGTAGATTTGCGTTGTTGATAAGTTCACATGACCTAGAATTTCTTTAACAGCCATCAAATCTGCACCTCTGTTTAACATTTCTGTTGCAGAACTATGGCGAAGGACATGTGGACTTTTTTGTTCAATATCGGAAACGAGTCTTATATATTTTTTCACAAGTCTATATACATACCAACGATCAATAGGGTTTCCGTTTTTTTGAATGAAAAAGTCTTGAATGGTTTTATTATTTCTAAAACTTAGATATTGTTTAATGATCTCGGCAGATTTTCTACCCATCGGAATGATCCGATATTTAGAACCTTTTCCTAAAACTTTCACAGTATAATTGGTGGGATCAACATCGTAAACCTTGAGTGAACAAAGCTCCGAGACACGAAGTGAGCATCCGTAAAGTAGTTCAAAAATAGCCGTGTTCAAATTCCTCCTAAAGACATCATTGTCTTCCCCTAATAATCTAATAATTTTATCGTAAGAATCAAGATTAATCGTTGACGGAAGTTTTCTTTTAAATTTAGGGTTAGGAATCTTTTTTGCCGGATTTTCTGCTTTTTCATTCTGAATTGAAACAAATTCAAAAAAACTTCGCAAACTTGATAATTTTCGAGAAATTGAACTTTTTGAAAGATTTTGTTGATTTAGGTAGACAAGAAAAAGTCTGATACTCTTTTCATTAATCTGATTTATTGAAGAAACATCCTTTGTGTTAAGAAATTCCAGAAATTGGCTCAGATCTTTTTTGTAAGAGTTCACCGTATTTATTGAATAACGTCTTACAGATTCAATTTCTTTTAAAAAATCATCAATTAAATTTGATATCAAACTTTGACTCATTCGTCTAGACCTTCGGACTCAACACTCTCCCCTTCCGGCTTAGGTTTAGTCCAGCTTGCATAATCGCAGTCAGGGTATCTGTTGCATCCATAAAATATTTTTGCTCTCTTAGTTCGCTTTACTACAACATCGCCTTCTTTACATTTGGGGCATTTAATTCCGATATCAATTTGTTTAGTAAAATCACATTCCGGGTAATTTGAACATCCTATAAACTTGCCGAACTTACCATACCTATAAATTGTTTTTCCATTACATTTGGGACAGGTTTCACCAGTATACTCAGGCTCTGAATTATTATTACCATTCCCATTTGAAAATTCTTTTAGCGACTTAATATTTTTACATTCCGGGTAGTTTGTGCATGCAAGGAATCTACCAAATCTCCCGATTTTAATTTCCATAGCTGAACCACATTTATCGCATTCAATCGGTTTGATATTTTCTTCAACTTCTTTTAAAGATGCAGCAAACGGTAAATAGAAATCATTTAATACTTTCTCATAATTTATTTCTCCATCAGCCATCAGGTCAAGTTCTTCTTCCATCTTCGCGGTAAAACCGACTTCAATAATTTTGGGGAAATTAGAAACCAAAAAATGATTAACTTTTTTCCCTAAAGAAGTCGGATACAATTTCCGTTGTTCTTGTGTAACATATTCTCTATCGAACAATGTCCCCATAATACTTGCATATGTAC
>DSBF01000012.1 GCA_011049495.1 Ignavibacteria bacterium | reverse complement strand
TTTGACAACTATATTTTTTTTGACTTAAAAGAAAATAAGCGGCTATAAATATTTTGATATACTAAAATTATTGAATTGATTGAGAATTTTAACACAGCCTCTTCAGGGTTGGGACCTCGATTTGTATTATATCCCAAGTCGATGAATCGGGTTTGTATATCAATTCACAATTTGCGCAACCATAATTAATATCGTACTTTCGAAAATTATTTTTTATCGATATGGGCAAAAAATGTACATCCAGCGCCACGGTGAAAGTGAAGCTAACGAACAAAGAATTTATTCATGTTTAAAAGTTGATCCACCTTTAACTTGTGAAGGCAGAAAGCAGATTGAATCTTATCTTGATTACTATTCGCAATTGGATATTGACCGAATAATTTCAAGTCCTTCAACAAGAGCAATTCAAACCTCAGAGATAATTGCAGATCATCTAAAACTGCCGATATCTATTGACAATAAACTTCATGAAGTTATAATGGGTGATCTTGAAGGCGAACCACAAGATGATGAAGAAAACATAAAATTGTTTTCAACAATTCTTGGAAATTGGTTTAAAGGCGATAAGTCAATGAGTTTTTCCAACGGTGAAAGTTATCAGGATGTAAAAAATAGAATTGATCACGTCTATAAAAATTATTTGCATCGGGAAAAAACTTTACTTGTTGCTCACGCTACTTTCTTTGCGTGTTTGATGGGACAACAATTAACATATAATGAGAGTGTGTTTGAACTTTTCCTCCCTCGTGCCGGGCGGGGCAAGTATGAAAACGGTAAGTGGATAATGATAGATACGAGATAATTTTATTGAAGAATCTATTTTATAATAAAAGCAGTGATTTATTCCCGAATGTTATTCCTCAGTCCGGAATTGAAAAGTTTATTCAATTTCCCCTTATTCGTTTAATTATCATTTTAATTTTACTGGCACCAAGCCCAATTCTAATTAGTATTATAAGAGATGTTTTCAATAAAATTTTTGATGCAACATTATCGTTATATCTTGGTTATCTCCTCGATGTACTGTTAATCATTTCATTAGTTGTTATATATAATATCTATACAAAAACAGTTGAAAACCGTAAAGCTCACGAGCTCTCTTTTCATAAATTTTATACCGAGTTAGGAGTGGGGGGTGCTCTTGCCGTAGTTGTAATTACATTTTTTGTAATTGTGAATTACTTGGCGGGATATTATTCAATTGAAAAATTTAACTCATTTGGAAATGTAGTTTTCATGTTTTTCGATCAATTGAAAGTCGGGTTTATTGAAGAACTCTTATTCCGCGTAATTCTATTCAAACTAACGGAAGAAATTTTAGGAAGCTGGTCGGCAATTGCTATACAGGGAGTTTTGTTCGGATTTGCTCATTCGGGAAATCCCAACGCATCAATATACACAACGATAGCATTGATAATTGCTTTCAGTATTTTCTTTGCCGCAGGTTTTATGATGACAAGAAGAATATGGTTTATATTCGGGTTCCATTGGTTCTGGAATTTTTTTCAAGCCGGAATTTTCGGAATTCAGAACTCGGGACATATTCAACCAAGTTTAATTACTCCTATTATTGACGGACCAATATGGTTAACCGGTGGTGATTGGGGTGCCGAACTTTCTATTATCTCTATTGTAATTCTTTTTTCTGTTAGTTTATATTTTGTTAAAATTGTATCTCAAAGAAATCAATTTATAACAGCATCTTGGCGGAGATAAATATTGCATAAATTATTAACTAACCTTTTTTTAATTGTAATCATCTCATTTCACTTTGTTTCATGCAAAGAAGATATTGACCCGGCAAAACAAACGGAATTAAATAGAAATAAAATTATTCATGAAGCCCCGATTAAAAACAAATATGAAATTGAAAAACCAATAGATAATCTTCCTGAAAATATAAAAGCTTTCTCGGGGCACTGGGTTGGTAAATGGAATGATGTTATTCCAAGTCAATTAGTAGTGGTTAGTATTAATCATGCAGAAGTGTCATTTATTTATTCGTGGGGAGCAAATCAACACAAGGGAATTGAAAGCGGTATAATTACGGAAACCGCTATGCTTGACGAAAGAGGAAGAATCAAATACGTCAATGATGATCTAAGCTTAACTTTTACTGTAGACACTCTGCTGAACAAAGTGATAGGAGTTTCGATTAGAGGCGATGTTGTTTCAAATATTGTAATGGAAAAAGTGAAATAAAAATGCCAATCAAAATTAATAAGCCGACAATAATAGAAGCCGCAGGAAGCAAACCAAAAATTATAGAAGAGTATTTTGGCAGAGTTAATTCAGATAGTAATGATGTAAGTATCGCAAGAATGAAAAGTCCTGCCGGTTGGGTTGAACCGGGACAACGTCCTGAATTTGATGAATACACTGTAGTATTAAGTGGTGAGCTTAATGTAAAAACAGAAGATGAAAATATTATTATTGTTAAAGCCGGGGAAGCTATCCTAACGAAAAAGAGCGAATGGATTCAATACAGCACACCTAAAGAAGAAACCGAATACATTGCAATTTGTCATCCGGCATTTTCACCGGAAACAGTTCATAGAGACGAATAGTTATTTGATATTTTTTAAAATTAAAAACCTCTTCACTTACGAAGAGGTTTTTTGTTGAATGGTAAAGATTATTTTTTATGGCCAGTTGCCTTGATCAATCAAATTTCCGCTCGCATCATAATAAGTCCAGGTTCCTGAGGTACCCTGGCTTGTCCAACTAATATTCCACGAAGAACCATCTGCGCCATTTACGCTTAAGCTTCCTGAATCATCGGGATTTAGTAGAAGATCGATTTTAATTTGTCCGTCTGTTTCGTTTATTTCCATTAAGAAAGTATATGTTCCGGTTGGACTGGTATCCCATTCAGCATAAAGAAACGGTATGCTAACACCCGGTTCATAAAAATATAATTCACCGCTGTTACTTGTTTTTGAAGCGGTAACGGTCATCATAACTTGATTGTTATAGGTATTGCCTTCAAAAGATCCGTTGACCGTTAAAGTATAAGTAAAACTTGTTGCAGTTTCTTGCAGACTTAAAGTGAAAGTTACCCCACCATCGGTCCATGTCCATTCATTATTGGCTGCAGAATAAGAAGAAATCTTACCTGCACCTGACGGGGGAGTTAATAAATAAGAATAAGCCGTTAGAGAATTCGCCATATTAATAAATGCAGCTGCTGTTGACGCGCCCGGCTCTCCATTATTAGCAGCAGTTTGGATTCCTTGCGGTACAACTATCGGTTTAATTTCTACTGTTGGGGGGTTTCTTCATCTGGTTCGGTCGGACTTGAATCATCATCACTTGAACAAGCGATGAAAAATGATAACAATAATATCATCAGAAATTTCAGAATTTTGTACTTGTGCATAATATCCTCCTTTTAGTTTAAGTAAATTACTTTGGTATGTTACAACATAGCGGACTAAATGTCAATTTATCCGATAATGTAGATTAGAATTGTTATTTATATCACAAAATATTTCGCTTTTCTTTATTTCAAAAAATCTTTATTAATACATCGCTCAATTTTTAAGTACTTGGTTAAAAATAATTTTAAAGGATTTTTGAATTTTATGCAAGAGTATAATCCATGCATAACTTGTGGTGCCTGCTGCGCACACTTTAGAGCTTCGTTTCATTGGAGTGAATGTTCCGATGGATACGGTCAAATTCCGGTTGAATTGACAGAAGACTTAACTCGGTATAGAAGAGTTATGAAAGGAACAAATTCAAGTTCACCACGATGTATTGCTCTTCAAGGAGAAATAGGAAATTGTGTCAGCTGTTCTATTTACGAACTTCGTTCCTCGGTTTGCAGAGAATTTACTTTTTCTTATCAAGATGGTCAGCCAAATGAAAGATGTGATCAAGCAAGAGCTGCATACGGACTTCAACCGATCGAACCATTTGACGATAAAGGTAATAGAGCCGCATAATATATCCATAAAAATATCATTTCCTCAAAACAACACTTGCACATCTCACTTTTTATATTAAATTGGTTTTTTTGATTATTACGGTTAATAATATGGAAAGTAGAGAAATTTATTTACGCTACCCTGATTCAAGAGATGTTGTTTTTATACTCGGTGCCGGTGCTTCACATCCCGACGGTGTTCCGCTTCAAAGGCATATTCTCCCTTTAATTCTTTCCGGAGAAATTGAGGAAATCAATAATTCGTATCTCGGTAAACTTGTCGCTGATTTTATCAATCATAATTACAAGTACGGAAAACAAATTGACCAATATCCCCGACTTGAAGCAGTGTTTGGATATTTGGATTATTTCATTCAGCAAAATGAAAGTCTAAGTGCAGATTATCCTTATTCAACTTTACTTTCGATTAAAGAAGCATTGATAAAATTAATTCATTATGTGGTAGACCTTAAATCAAATAAAGGAAGTAATTACTATCATAAATTTTGGGAAGCAGTTCAAAAGTACAATTCAAACATTTCTATTATTACGCTTAATTATGATACCCTTTTAGAGCAAAGTTTTCGATTTCTATTTGAGAAATTCGGTTATATAGATTACTCGATTCACTTAATGAATTATGATAAACTTCTTAAAGACAAAAAGTTTACAAGCTGGATAAATCCAAGAGAACCTATTCCTTTTATATCAGGTAACTTACCTGTTCCAATAAAAATTCTAAAAATACACGGCAGCTTAAATTGGAAATACTGTAATTGCTGTAACCAGATTTTATTAACTCCATGGGATAAAAAAATTGATTTGAATAAAGGAAAATTTTTAGGTTATACTTATCCCGAAAGAACAGAGTACGAGTATAATTGTCCGTTGGACGGAACAGATTTTCAAACGCTTATTATGCCGCCCTCGAATATAAAGACGCTTACCCACCCGGCAATTTCACAACTGTTAAGTGAATCGGCAAGAGAAATAAGATCAACAAAAAAAATTGTTTTTATCGGATACTCTCTGTCGGATGCAGATGTTCACATAAAAGCTTTGTTCCAGAAAAACTTAGAAGAGAATGTAAAAATTTATGTTGTGAACTCTCGCTTGAATCAAAAAATGAAATTGCGTTTTCAATCACTTCATCAAAACGTTGAAGTAGTTGAATCACCATTTGAAGAAGTAGTTCAAGATGAAGAACTTTTACAAAAACTGTTTTCTGTAGAACGGTAAAATTATTGTTCGGTAATTAATCGGAAATTAATTCTTCATAAGCTGCGGATAAATTATTTTTCAATCTGTTTGTACCGGAATCATTCAGATATTCATAACCCGGTAAAAAATTCAACCCTTCAATTTCTTCTTTTGATTTTCCCTCTTTAATATTCTTGTTTATAAAATCGAGTAATGTAGATAAGTAATCTTTCATTTTTGATAGATCATTCTTGCCGCCATAAACAGATGCACCGTGACCAAAAATAAAAATCGTATCATTATCAAAACGCTTTGATATTTCTTCAAGATAATTTATCCATCCTTGAATATTTGCCCAGCCGGGTCTATCAATAAAAGGATAGACGTTGTTAAAAATAAGGTCGCCGAGATGAACAATGTTGGCATTTTCAAAATGAATAAAGGAATCGCAGCCTGTGTGTGCAGCCCATAAATGTTCGGCTATAATATTTTCGTTTCCAATTTTTGTAGACCATTTATCCTTAAAAGTAACGCTCGCATAAATTTGAGTATCGTCACTCTCGTTTCCGCCATAAAACTTTTTCTGCAAGGTTACCGTATTTTCATTAGCAACGAAAGTATCACAAATTTTATTAAACGAAACATTGCCCGAAGTATGATCCCTATGATGGTGAGTATTAATTACTACGTCTATCTTATTGTGAGTCATATCCATCAACAACGATATGAAATTATTTGCAGTATCCGGAAATTGGGAGTCTATTACAACAACAGCATCGTCGGAAATATACCACCCGATTGTACCACCCCGCTCCGTATAAATGCCCACATTATTTCTGAGAGTTTTCATATTGTCCAAGTCTTCTTGTAAAGCTGCAATTAATTTATTTGCAGGTAAAAATAATCCGGCTGTAATTAAAGATGAACTTTTAATAAAGGCTCTCCTGTTAAATTTCATTGCAACTCCAATTTTTTTTAAGTTGTTTTGAATGTTATAAAAATATAGTGAACATTATCATAAATGTCTTCGTTTCTTATTTATTATTCAAAATCAGAACAAGCCGGCGATATAAAAAAATTGCCCGGACACTCTTACATAAAAGTTAATAATTTCAGTGTTTTCTACAAAAATAATCATCAAACACTTGCCCTAAATTTTGATTCCGATCCTAAATTTATAATAAGCGGCGTAGGAATTTTTAATTCACACCAAGGCGGATTGATATCAAAAGATGAGTGGAAGAATATTTTATGTGATAAAAATTTTCAAAGCAAAATAAATGGTCACTATGCCGGATGTATAATCGATGATAAAATAATAAGTTGCTTCAACGATATTTTAGGATTACGCGAAGTTTATTACTTAATTACAAAAGACGGTTTTATTATCTCATCAAGAATAGATTTGTTTAAATACCTAATTGATGACTTAGAACCTTCACTAAATTATATTGCCGGACATTGGCTTACATCAATGCCTCTTTATTATGAGACGCCCATTAGAAATGTAAAACGATTAACACCCGGTAGTATGTTTTCAATAGATGCAGACTTGAATACTGAATTAATTCGAATTACTCCAAATTTTGTTCAAGGGAGTGAACAAGAAATTATAAATACGCTGCGACATTTTACGCAACTTGATTATCCGTATAAAACAACTTCGCTAGGGCTTTCAGGCGGGCTTGATTCAAGAACTTTATTGGCAATACTTTCTAATTCTTCGGGGTCGAAAAATTTTTATGCTCATACATTCGGAAACGAAAAATTAAGCGATGTTAAAATATCGAAGTCAATTGCTCTTTCACAAAAATTTGCTCATTCGATTTACAATAAATATTCTGTCGATCTTGTATCAACTTTGAAGTTGATACAAGATTATATTCCTTTTACGGGACTTACTGTTCCAATCTCCGATCTAATACACATTAGTTATCATAAAACAATTAGTGATTCAAACAAAGTAATTATAGACGGTGGATTCGGCGAAATAGGAAGGAGACAGTATTTAAATAAATTTATACTTGGCGGCAGAAAAATAATTAATCAAAAAAATACTGCCGGACTGCTAAATAATATCTCTTTGAACAAAGGAAGTATATTTAATTCGGAGTATAAATCAATTCTCAATCGATCTTTAACAGATTCTTCGGAAGAAGTTTGGGAAAAAATGACTGATGTTCCAATTGATAATATTTTTATTTGGCTTGATCTGCTTTCCATTCGATATAGACTTCCAAATGTTTATAGTCACGGTCAGCATTGTTTAGACCAGATTTCGATTGCTTATATGCCGTTTGCTCAAAAAGAATTTTTAGAGCAGCTACTTCTTTTCCCGTCGCAATATAAAATCAACGGAAAGCTTTATAAAAAGATTATAAAAAATAATAACCCGGATCTACGGAATTATCCTCTTGTTAAAGATTATATTGAATACCCATATTCATTCGGAACAATATCATCCCACGTTTATAGAAAACTAAAAAGAAAATTCAATAAAGAAATTACTACGGACCCAATTAAATATGAGTTATATAACGGTTTGAAAGAGTATATTTCTGATGAAATTTATTCCAAATCATTTCTTGAAAACGAAATATATGATCACGAAAAAATTAAAAATATATTTGAAGAATATTATTCCGGTAATAAAGAAAAATTAAGCGAGTTGGATTGGTGGTTGACATTTAATGAGTGGTATAAGCTAACGCTCTAATAATTACTTTAACAACATCATCTTATTGCTTTGTATATAGTTGCCCATAATAAACCTGTAAAAATATACACCGCTTGGCAAATCCGTACCATCAAATTCGATTTCGTAAACGCCTGCCCCTAATGGTTCATTAATTAACGTAACTAATTCCCTGCCCAACATATCATAAACAGTAAGTGTAACCTTTAGTTCGTTGTGATTAACGGACAGACCGGGAGGAATTGCGAATTTAATTTTTGTAGAAGGATTAAATGGATTAGGATAGTTTTGGTAAAGCATTATTGATTTTGGAAGTTCCTCTTCAAGTTCGGTCACGCTAGTTACTAATGGACTACTACCAAATGCAAGAGAGTCGTAAGGTTGGTTTCTTAGAATGTCGATTTTCTCACGCATCATTATAATACTACCTTTTTTATCACCACCTAGTCCGGGAACAAGTGCTGCCATTACCCACTGAGTATCATTAGGGGCAATGTCGAATGGTCCCAGAAACAATATAAACCCTGATCCATTACCGCTTTCGGTAGGAGGAAATAACCACCCGGTTTCTTGAACAGGATCACCACTGAAAGGAAATTTTGTTGCTCTTGAAGTTATTGGATCAAAAATAATTCCACCGGAATTGCTTAAGCCATTAGATGCGTTATAAACCTGGTTTACTGTACGAGGAGGTCCATAAAGTGGATCCTCTTTTTTATCATCACCAATTGCTTTAAAGGAATGGATGGGTAAATTGTAAAATCCTTGTACTTGCTCACCCTTAAAAACAGCCGTTGAATCAGGGTGGGGTTTTTTCGGACCATAAAGAACAGTTAGACCAACTGCGGGCGGAACTCCGCCAAGTGAAGGCTCAAAATCTTTTCCACTCCATAAATAACCAGTTTGGCGAATTCTATCTACAGCCGGAAGATTTGATCTGATATCATAAAAATCAATATCGCACCATAATCCAATAAAGGCTGAATCAACAGATGAATTTCCCTTATTAATTAATGTCCATTCCCAGAAGACAACGTTATGCATTAAATCTTCGCTATCTCTTTTGTTCCCTTCCCTCCCATAAATCTTTTGATGTACTTCGATTGGTAAAATTCCGGTTTTCTTTGGATTTGCAAAATTTGAGTCAACGTAATTTGTATCGAGGAGGTTGTATGCGCTCCATAATAATTGATCTCCAAAAATAAACGGATTACCGTTATCGTCAACTGGAGCGCCATAATCTTCCGGCCACTCCAAAAGATCAGGATTTTGGGGGTCATTTCCCTTAAAAATTTTATAAACTCTGTATCGAAGGGAATCTTCGGGTTGAGCTATCATTGCCGGTTGACCATTAATAATAGGTCCGGGTGAATAATTATCAGAATAAAACTTTATTGAAGAATGAACTTCCCCGTTATATATTCCTGTCATCCAAAAACCCGCATCAAACAAAATTCTTTTTGCTGGCAATGTTCCATAATTTAATAAACTCCAGGTTGCAGAATTGAAATCGCCATGACCGGTAACCTTGCTTAGAACAATATTATTTGCATCATAACTTCTTGATTCGGGTATCGAAGTTAAAATTGTAGATACTGAAGTCCTTTGCGAAAATGTAATAGATACAAATATTACTAAAATGAGGAATAAAATTTTTTTAGCCAAAGCCATAATCCGAATCTTTTTATCAAAAAAGTAAATATAGAATTATTTATCACTCAAAAGTAGTGATAATTATGGTATTTGTTGTATTTCACAATAAGTGAATTTATTAACAGCACAAATTTAATTATATTTTATATTCTTTGTTTAGGATTATTAGACAGATGAAAAATGTACTTGTTTTTTGCTTTTCTATGTTTTTTTCACCATCGATTATTGCTCAACCGGATAGTGCAAGAGTTGATTTTAAAATATTCATAAAAAATTTATGCGAAGATAATTCAGTTTATATAACTGGAAATAATATTCAACTTGGGAATTGGGCCCCGGATGCGATAAAAATGGAAAGGTTGAACGACTCAACTTTTATTAAAACTGTTTACTTTTACCAAAGCACTTATCTTGAATTTAAGTTTACAAAAGGGAATTGGGAAACAGAGGAATTAACTGAAGACGGCTCAATTCCGGGGAATCATAAACTAACAGTTTTTTGTGATACAGTGTTTACACATTCAATTTATAGTTTTGATAATAGGTCAAGTAGGTTTTCAGCTGGTCAAATAACCGGAAACACTGAGTATATATATGATATTAAAACGCATAATGAACTTCTACCTCGAGATATAATTGTTTGGCTCCCACCAAAATACAATAAAAACAAAAATCAAAATTATCCCGTTCTCTATATGCATGATGGTCAGAATATAATTGATTCCCAAACATCTTTTCTTGGAATTGATTGGCAGATTGATGAAACGGCGGACAGTCTTATTAGAACAAATAAGATTGAACCAATTATTATTGTGGGAATATATAATACTGCTAATAGAAGAACAGAGTACAGCGAAAATGATACTGGCTATGCGTATATTGATTTTTTAGTCAACACACTTAAACCTATCATTGATAAAAAATACCGAACAAAACCGGAAAGAAAATACACAGCAATAGCCGGCTCATCGATGGGCGGATTAATCTCTTTCATTGCAGCTTGGGAAAGACCGGATATTTTTTCGAAAGCTGCTTGTCTCTCCCCTGCATTTAAAATTCGGGATTTCGATTTTGTAGATAATGTTTTGAATTACAATGGGATGAAAAAAGATTTATTTTTTTACATAGATAACGGCGGAGTTGGTTTAGAAGATAGTTTACAAGTCGGTATAGATGAAATGTTGGAAGCCCTTAAATTAAAGGGATATGAAGAATATGTTGATTTCGTTTGGATAAAAGATAATAATGCTGAACATAATGAAGCCGCTTGGGCTAAAAGAGTGCATTTATTTTTAAAATTATTTTTTGGAAAAGAGAATAAGCAATGAAACTAAAATTATATCAAGTAGATGCTTTTGCCGATAAACTTTTCGGTGGTAATCCGGCGGCGGTTTGTCCCCTTGATGAATGGCTGGATGACCATATATTGCAAAATATTGCAGCAGAAAATAATCTATCTGAAACTGCCTTCTTTGTTAGAAAGAATAATATTTTTCAGTTGCGATGGTTCACACCCCAAATGGAGGTGGATTTATGCGGTCATGCAACTTTAGCAGCCGCTCATGTTTTGTTTAATCTAATGAAAGAAGAAAGCAATACGATTGTTTTTGAATCTTTAAGTGGTAAATTAGCGGTATCCAAAGAGGGGGATTATCTTACTTTAGATTTTCCGTCTGCAAGACCCTTGAAAGTTGAAACAATGGATAAATATTTGGGATGTATTAATATTAAACCTATGGAAATTCTGCTCAACAAGAAATTAATGTTTGTACTAAAAGACGAGGATGAAGTTAAAAACGCTGTTCCAAATTTTGATGCAATTTCTGAATTAGAATCTGACGGATTAATAATAACTGCAGAAGGCAAACAAGTAGATTTTGTTTCGCGTTACTTTGCACCGCACGCAGGCATACCCGAAGATCCGGTGACCGGCTCTGCTCATACAATACTTACTCCCTACTGGTCTGCAAAATTGAACAAACAAAAATTAGAAGCACGTCAAGTATCTAAACGCGGGGGATATTTAATTTGTGAAAATTTGGGAGAACGCGTAAAAATTTCGGGAAAGGCGGTACTGTACTCTTATGGAGAAATATTACTATAGATCGGTTTATGTATAGAATATTCATAAATATCATTTTAATAATCCTATTTTTCTTCGGATGTGATGCACCGCGGGAGAATCCATTAGACCCTGATAATCCGAATAATGTATTTACTTCATTAACTGGTGTTGTGAGAACGGTTAAAGTTCCGAATGAACCAATAAACGGGGTAAATGTGTTTTGGCCAAATGCAAATGTTGTTGTTCAGACAAACTCTAGTGGCAATTTTTATATAGAAGATTTAATTGCTCAAAACGGTTATTTGTATTTCGAAAAGACAGGTTATAGTAAGGATTCGGTATTTGTTGAATGGAATAACTCGAAAAATGTTAATATTATTCAACAACTTAACTCAATACCAAAACTAGTCAGCGGCAATTTAACAAGCAGTGTTGAAAACAGAATAGGGTTCCCAGACTTACAAGTCTATAGACTAATAGTTGAAACGATAATTACAGACGACGAGAATGATGTTGACTCAGTCTTTATTAAAAATGATGAAATAGGTTTTAGGGGTTCTTTAAATAATATTTCTGTTACGGTTTTTCAAAATCAATTTGCACCATCTCAAATGAATTTATCCAGTATCGATCATATTATAGGGAAAGAATTCGATGTTGTTGCAAAAGATGTTGTTGGGAAGACTTTCTCAATAGGAACTCTTTCGGTTAAAAGAATAATTAAAGAATCCATTGAGACTATTGCCCCCTCGAATAATGAAACAATTCAAGACTCACTTGTTTTGAATTGGAGAAGATTTACCCCCGGGTATCCATTTTCTTATTCACTTAGTATATTCACAAATACAATTGATCCTGAATTAGTATGGGAAAAAAAAGATATTTCTTCACAAGAAATTTTATATAAAGTTTCCGATAACATATTACCCGGAAATTATTTCTGGGTTGTTTGGGTTATTGATGAATTTGGAAATAAAGCAAGATCACGACCTGCTTCATTTATTATCGAGTAGAGTAAAATGAATATTGAACAACTTGAACTAAAACATATTAGAGAAATCACAAAAGAACATTTTGAAGCTCTTTACCAGATAAGCCATATTCTTAACACAACAGATTATCAAGAGTCTCTGATTGAAGATGCTCTTGATTGGGTTATAAAAGTTATTAATGCTGAACGAGGTGTATTTGTTAAGTATAATTATTCCAACAATGAATTTGCAATTATTACCGCAAGAAACATAAAAGGAGAAAATATTAGAAATCTCTCCGAATTCTCTTCGGGAATACTTCAAGATATTATTAACAGAAAAGAGTCAATTTTACATCATGATGTTCAGGGAGACCCACAACTTTCACAGTTTGAAAGTATACAGATAAGAAGAATTAAATCAGTGATTGGTGTACCGATTTTAAGAGACGAGAAAGTATGGGGTGTTTTTTTAGCAGACAGCCAACTTAATAGAAAAGATTTTACAAACGAAAATTTAGTATTTCTCAACATATTTTCTAACTTAGTCTCGCTTACACTTCATAGAATAGAAGAATTTGAAAAACTCAAAGATGAAAAAGAAATTCTTCTTAACAAATTGGAAGCGGTAGAGAAAATTCCGGACATGATAGGTGAAAGCAAGGTAATGAAAGAGCTTGCTGTAATTATTCAAAAAGTAGCGAGAACTGATGCAACTGTTTTAATACTTGGTGAAAGCGGAACAGGCAAAGATTTAGTCGCGAAAGCGATTCATAAGTTAAGCTCGCGAAAAGATAAACCGTATCTTGCACAATTTTGTGGTTCAATACCCGATACTCTTCTGGAAAGCGAATTGTTTGGTTATAAGAAAGGGGCTTTTACCGGTGCCAATACAGATAAAAAAGGTTTACTAGAAGTAGCAGATAAAGGCACTTTTTTCTTAGATGAAATTGCCGATATTTCGATGGCGTTGCAGGCTAAATTACTTCGTGTTCTCGAAAATAAAGAAATCATTCGTCTTGGTGATACACAAATAAAGAAGGTTGATGTGAGGATTATTACTGCAACAAATAAAGATCTTCAGCAATTAGTTAAGGCGGGTGCGTTTAGAGAAGACTTGTTTTATAGGTTAAACGTATTCCCAATTAAAATTCCTTCCCTAAGAGAAAGAAGGACAGACATTCCATTACTGGCAAAAGAATTTATTAAACGTTATTCAAACAATACCTACTTTAGTATTGATAGTTCTGCAATCAAAAAATTAGAGTCATACCATTGGCCCGGAAATGTTAGGCAATTGATTAATGTAATGCAAAGAGCTCTTATACTTTGTGATGGTTCCAAAATAACCAGTGAACATATAATTATTGAAGAGGAGGATTCAAATAAAAATTTTAGTGGTACATTAAAGGAATACGAAATTGAACTATTGAAAGACAGGTTGAAACAGTTGGATGGAAACAGAACATTAACCGCAGAGTCTTTGGGTGTTTCAGTTAGATGGATTCAACTAAAACTAAAAGAAATCGGCGAGCAATAATTGACAGAGATTACATCTGAAATATTATTTGAAAAGTTTGAATTGATTGAGTGCTTTAAGAAAGACGAACATGCTAGTGTTTACTTAGCTAATCACATTTATCTTGGTAAAAAAATTATCCTAAAAGTACTTAATACAAAAACAATTTTTGATGATGCTAAAGTTGAGCGTTTTAAAAGAGAAGCAAAAATTTTAGCTAAACTTGATGATCCAAATATAATTAAGGTTCTTGACTTCGGAACATTTAATGAATTCTTTTATATCTCGTTCGAATATTTTGAAAGTAAAAATCTGCGCTCATTTATTAAAGATAAATCTCTTTCATTAGAACAAAAAAAGAAACTAATTATTCAATTATTTCACGGGTTGAGTTACGCTCATCAAAATCAAATAATTCATCGCGATATCAAACCGGAAAATATTCTTGTTAATGATAAATCGGAATTGAAAATTGGAGATTTTGGTTTAGCTCTTGGGCTTAACGACAACTTCGTTACTAGTCAATACTCAATCGTAGGGACACCGTGTTATATGTCCCCCGAACAAGTGCAAGGGGGAAAGTTATCGGCTCAAAGTGATTTGTTTTCGGCTGGAATTGTTGCCCTTGAGTTGTTCACAGGTCAAAACCCTTTTCTGGGAGGAGACGTAAATCAAACTATAAGTAATTTAATAAACTACAATGAAGAAATAGTTGAAAGCTATTTAATAGCACTGCCTTCAGAATTGCAAAATGTTCTGCAAAAACTTTTAGCGAAACAAAAAAACAAAAGATATAATAATGCTGAAGACGTCTTACAAGATCTTCAAGTTCCGTTGAGTGAAATTAGATTAAACCCGGTCTTGGCTTTTGGAAACAGAAAATTAATTTTAGGAATTACTTTTGTATTTGTTATTGCATTATCCAGCATTCTATTATTCTCAATAAGAAAAAACCAAAATGAAGATGATATTGCAAGCATTATAAACACAGATGATGCTTTTGGCTCTTCCGTAGAACAATTGAATGAAGGAAACGAAAACCTTAATGATGAAAATACTTTTTCTTTAGATGAAAAAAATGAAACTATATCTGGAAATATTACGGGCTCTAATAACGAGCAGATTTTAGATGATTCGGAGTATGATCAACAAATTAATGATAATAACCCACTTATTACTTTTGGTTATTTGTTTGTCGAATGCATACCCTGGGCGCATGTATATATAGAAGACAGAAGACTTGAGACTACACCTTTTTCATCAGCAATAGATCTAAGAGCAGGTAAATATAATATTAAGTTGATTCACCCGGATTATCCTGAATATCATGAAGTAATTGAAATTAAAACAGACGAAACAACAAACCTGATTATTAATTTGGATACTCTGCACGGTTATTTATCTTGTGATGTATTTCCATGGGGCGATATTTATATAGGAGATAAATTTTTAGGACAAACACCCATTGTTGAACCCGTCAAATTATCTCCGGGAAATCATTTAATAACAATAAAGAATCCGAACTTTCCGGATCTTGTTGAAAATATAAATATTATTAAGCAAGACACATTGATTCTTAAGTACAATTTAAACGAGATGCTGCAAAGTCAACTCGGATCAAAAAACAATTGAATGGTACAGTTGTTGTATACTTATTTAAATAAGATGAAATATAGAATAAATCAAATATTGTTGTGTTTTCTTTTATTAACAACTTGTTTAATATCCAGAGAACAAACTTGGATGATTTCTGGTGAAATGAAATTTCCGGTATCTGGGTCCGTTGCTATAGTCAAGGATTCATTGATATATATTATTGGAGGATATTCCGATTCTTTGCAGGCAAATGTTAAGTGGATTCAGAAGTTTGATCCATCCTCAAAGCGTTCAGAAATTGTTGCTTATATGCTTGAAAGCCGCTATGGCTTTTTTGCAGGTATCTATAATGAAAAACTATATATTTATGGAGGTATAAACGAGGTTAATGAAAATGCTTTCGTACTTGAAGAGTGGGATTTCATTAGTACTAATACAACTATATCTGTTAATAATGAATTATTTGACAGAGTATTTCCTACAGGTGGAATACACAATGATAATTTATTGATGATTGGAGGTTATGCTGCTTCACGAGGTTCTTTCGCATCCTTGCCTTATTTAAGTGAATATAATTTTCAAACTTCTCAAGTTACTTCTATTGATGATACTTCATTCATTTCAAATCAGCTCCCCATACAACAAATGTCTACATTGGTTGGTAATAAACTCTTTGTTTTTGGCGGAGCATTTAATGGAGTTTTGCAAAGTATTGACTTGATTGATATGGATAATTTTAATTCCACACAATTTGAAGAAAGGTTAGTTTCTCCTAGAGCCGGGGGCGTTGCGGTGTATTCATATTATTCTGATAAAATCTTTTTAATTGGGGGGTATAATGAATCTTTGCCGGCAATTAACTCAACAGAAATAATATCTGATTATGATTTTCAGTTAAAAGTGACTCAAGGACCGATGCTTAATTATCATAGAAGAAATTTAGCTGCTGTTGTTCTAAAAGATAAAATTTTTGTCTTGGGTGGAGAAAATGCAAATGGAAATGTTATTAGTTTTATTGAGGAGTTACAGACCGAGCCGGTAAGCGTGGTTGAAGATTCGGAAGTTATTAAAGATTTTCGGCTTCTTCAAAATTATCCCAATCCATTTAATCCAAATACAAACATCTCTTTCTCTGTTTCTAAAGGGACGTATCTACAACTTGATATATTTAATTCTATTGGGGAAAAAGTATATTCATTGTATAGTGGATTTGCGCAACCAGGCGTTCATACACTATCTTGGAATGGAAAAGATATTTCGGGAAATTCAGTTTCTAGTGGAATTTATTTTTATCGTCTAACCAATAAATTTGATTTTATTACAAAGAAAATGTTGTTACTAAAGTAAATGTCAAAATTGTTTACCTATTTTTTAGTTCTCTTTTGTTGGCAAATTATTATTGCTCAGGATATTTCACTTGAGGAATTGCAAAGGAGATATACTTCTTTTGAATACAAAGAAGTAATTCAGATGGCGGATGAGTTGCTGCAATTCGGAATTAATTCCAGTGATGAATTATTACAAGTTTATGAATTGAAAGGAATGGCTCATTACACACTTGGAGAAGAATCGTTTGCAAAATCAACCTTCGAGGCATTACTGCGAGTAAATCCAAATTATACAATGGACCAACGTCGAGTCTCACCTAAAATTGTAGGTTTCTTTAATGAGATCAAAATTAATTTTCTTAATGGCAGAGAGCAAGATAAACCAATTTTAGACTCCCTAATGGTGCTAAAAGCTCATCTATTAACTCAGCATAACGAATATAAAAAAGCAGTAATAAAAAATTTAATATTACCTGGTTGGGGTCAGTTTCATTTGGATGAACCCGTAAAAGGGTTTATCTATAGTTTTTTAGGTGTTGTTTCAACTGCATCTACAATAATTTTAATATCTAAGACAAATGTTAGAGAAAAAGATTATCTGAATGAGACTAATAAAGATCTTATTCCAGCAAAATATGATGAATATAATTCTTC
>DSBF01000009.1 GCA_011049495.1 Ignavibacteria bacterium | reverse complement strand
TTAACACTCGGTGATCTTATTAATGAAGGTAACTTAGGTCTGATAAAAGCTGCTAAAAGGTTTGACGAAACACGCGGATTTAAATTTATCTCTTACGCAGTATGGTGGATTAGGCAATCAATTTTACAAGCTCTTGCTGAACAAAGCAGAATTGTACGGCTGCCGCTTAACCGTGTGGGCGCTTTAAATAAAATTGGAAGAGCTTATAGTAATTTGGAACAAGAATTTGAACGAGAACCAAGTGCAACCGAGCTTGCCAAAGAATTGGAAATGGATATAACTGAAATCTCCGATACACTTAAACTTTCGGGTAGACATATTTCCATGGATGCACCGTTTTCTCAAGGCGAAGAGAATAGGCTAATTGATGTTTTAGAAAATGATGAAGAACCTTCTCCAGATTATTCTTTAATGTCGGAATCTTTAAGAGATGAAATTACACGAGCATTATTGACTCTCTCCGAACGTGAAGCGGAAGTTATAAAACTTTATTTCGGATTAGGGACCGAACATAGTATGACGCTTGAAGAGATCGGTGAAAGATTTAATCTTACACGCGAAAGAGTTCGACAAATAAAAGAAAAGGCAATAAGAAGATTAAGACATGCTTCAAGGAGTAAAAATCTAAGATCATATCTCGGTTAATTCTGATGCTTACAAAAGATTTCATTCTTTTAGTTATTGTGTATTCAATATTTTTTTCATTTTTTGCATGCTCTCCAACAACTCAATCCGAACGTTACAAAAAACCCAAAGAACCGGAAACTGAACCATCATCTTCAGTTCGCTTTACATCTAAAAATGATACTAAAAAAGATACTTCAGTTTATAGTGCGGTATCGGACGAACTTACTGAATTTGATGAACTGCCGGTTGAAGACTATCCTGTTGATACAAAAGATTTTATTGGGAAGTATGAAAAAATTGAGAGCTTAAGCAGTGCATTAACTACCAGAGAAAAAATTCTTTTTGAAATAATATCTTATCTCAATACGCCTTATAAATACGGAGGAGTTGACCGAAACGGAATTGATTGTTCGGCTTTTACGCATCATGTCTTGAATACATCAATTGGAGTTGAGTTGCCGCGGACTGCTAGCGAACAATTTAATATCGGTGATAAAATTTTCAATAAAAACGAATTACAATTTGGAGACCTAGTCTTTTTTAATACTACACGTCGTTCATACCCGGGGCATGTAGGAATTTATCTTGGGGAAAATCTTTTTGCACACGCCAGCCGGTCGTTGGGTGTAACGGTATCCTCGCTTAACAGCACTTATTACAATAAACGTTTTGTTGGAGCCCGCCGTATTCAGTAATTCGATCAAACCAAATTGAAATTCTTTACTTAATCGGTTAAATTTATCTGTTAAAAAAAATCATTGGAGATTTTATGGAATTCAGAATTGAAACCGATACCATGGGCGAAGTTAAAGTTCCTTCGGACAAATATTACGGCGCCCAAACAGCAAGATCATTAATGAATTTTAAAATTGGGGGAGAAACTTTCCCGCGTGAAATTATTCGAGCTTTAGGTGTTTTAAAGAAAGCCGCCGCATTAACTAATAACGAATTAGGAATGATGCCGAAAGAAAAAGCAGATTTAATTGTTCAAGCAGCCGATGAAGTAATTAACGGTAAACTTGATGAACATTTTCCGTTAGTTGTTTGGCAGACAGGAAGCGGGACACAAACCAACATGAATTCAAATGAAGTGATTGCAAATCGTGCAATCGAAATTGCCGGCGGAAAATTAGGCAGTAAATCCCCGGTTCACCCAAATGATGATGTAAACAAAGCCCAGTCTTCCAACGATACTTTCCCAACAGCAATGCATATTGCAGCCGTTGAACAAATTACACATCATCTTATTCCGAATGTTACAAAACTGAGAGATGCACTTGCAGCTAAAGAAAAAGAGTTCAATGATATTATTAAAATCGGTAGAACTCACCTAATGGATGCCGTACCTTTAACTTTAGGACAAGAGTTTTCGGGTTATGTACAACAGTTAACTTATGGATTGGAAAGAATTGAAAGCTGTCTTCCAAGATTAAAAGAACTTGCGTTAGGCGGTACAGCTGTAGGTACCGGACTTAATACGCACGAAAAATTCGCCGTGCTTTCTGCTAAAAAGATTTCTGAGATAACAGGAATCGAATTTAAAACTGCTCCAAATAAATTTGAAGCTCTTGCCGCGCATGATGCAATTGTTGAAGCAAGCGGTGTTATGAAAACTTTAGCTGCGTCATTAATGAAAATTGCAAACGATATTAGATGGTTGGGAAGCGGACCAAGATGTGGAATCGGGGAAATTAATTTACCGGCTAACGAACCCGGAAGTTCTATTATGCCCGGTAAAGTTAATCCAACACAATCTGAAGCAATGACAATGGTTTGCGCTCAAGTTATGGGAAATGATGTTGCAGTTAATATCGGAGGATTAAGCGGTAATTTCGAATTGAATGTTTTCAAACCGGTAATGATTTATAACCTGCTGCAATCAATTAGATTACTCGGTGATGCATGTGACAGCTTTACTGAACACTGCGTTGTTGGTATTGAAGCAAACAAAGTGAATATCGATAAGAATTTGAGAAACTCATTAATGCTTGTTACTGCATTAAATCCTCATATCGGTTATGATAATGCTGCAATGGTTGCTAAGAAAGCTTATAATGATAATACTACTTTGAAAGAAGCTGTAGTTGAACTGGGTCTTCTAACAGCAGAAGAATTTGATGAGAAAGTAAGACCTGAAAATATGATTGGACCAAAAAAAGGTTAATTATTTTTTAAGTTTTGATTCCGTGGTTACTGTTTATTTTGTTTGTTCAGTATTGCATTAAATAATGTGTTGTTGAAAATAGCAACCAAAAAATTACAGCACAGGTTATAATTTAGCTTTTTTATGAAATAATCTGTGCTGATCTTTAAATATATTTACCAACAATAAAAATTAATTTGAACGAAACAATTCTAAATATTTACCTTGTCATTGAAAATGATTTGGTAACCGCTTTCAGAGCAAAAGCATATCAACAAACAGGAAGTGATGAGGAAAAAATTGATTTCTTAAAAAGAAATGCTAAACAAGATTTTAATTCCGCTCTTTTATTTGATTCACCGGTTGACAAGTACGGCAGATTTATGCCTTACAAACGATTTGCTAAATTAGAAAAACAAGGGATGCATTATAGATTGTTTGAAGAAATATTTTCCGAATTTGAAGTCCCGGATAAACCATTAATTTGCGTAACACCGATTGTGGACGGTGAATTTTACGGTGAAGAATTTTAACATGGAGATAAAATGAACAAAAATGAACTAGACAACTTATCAATCAATACTATTAGGTTTTTAGCAGTTGATGCAATACAAAAAGCAAACTCCGGTCATCCGGGTATGCCGATGGGATGCGCACCACTTGCTTATATTTTATTTACCGAAGTGATGAATCATAATCCTTATAATGCAAAATGGTATAACCGCGATAGATTTGTACTTTCTGCCGGACATGGCAGTATGCTTCTGTATAGCTTACTTCATCTATCCGGTTACAAAGTTTCATTAGATGAATTGAAAAATTTTAGACAATACAAAAGTATTACGCCCGGTCATCCTGAATTTGGTTTAGCCGATGGTGTCGAAACCACTACGGGTCCTTTGGGGCAAGGTTTTGCAAATGCATGCGGTATGGCTTTAGCAAATAAATTTATGTCTGCAAAATTTAATAAAGATGATATCGGAATAATTGATAACTGGGTCTATGCAATTGCCGGTGATGGTGATTTAATGGAAGGTGTTTCACACGAAGCGGCAAGTTTCGCCGGTCATAATAAACTTGGTAAACTTATTGTGTTTTATGACAATAACAAAATTACGATTGACGGAAGTACGAAACTCTCAATGTCGGATGATGCAAGAAAAAGATTCGAAAGTTATGGCTGGGCAGTCTCGCAAATCAATGATGTAAACAATTTGGAAGAAGTTAGAGCCGCGATTAAAAAAGCCAAAGAAAATACTTCGCAACCGCATTTGATAATAACTAATACTATAATCGGTTACGGAAGCCCAAACAAACAAGGAACATCTTCGGTTCATGGTGCGCCTTTAGGAGAAGCAGAAGTTAAACTGGCAAAAGAAAATTTGAATTTCCCTTCAGATAAAACTTTCTACATACCTGATGAGGTTAAAGAAAAATTTTCATCGCTTAAAGAAATTGGGAAGAAGAAAGAAGATGAATGGAACTCACTTCTTAAAAAATATCAAGATAAATATCCCGGTGATGCTGAATTGTTATCATCCTTAATTAATGATAAAGTAGATAATGAATGGGAAAAACATCTTCATAAATTTGAAAATTATGGAGAAAAAATTGCTACCCGTAGTGCATCAAACAAAGTGATTAATAGTTTTGCAAAATTCTTCCCGGCATTGTTGAGCGGTTCCGCTGATTTGGATGCTTCAACTTTAACAGATATTAAAGATGAAAAGAAATTTTCTAAAGAACATCCTACAGGAAGAAATATTGCATACGGAATTAGAGAACACGGAATGGGATCGATTATGAATGGTGTTTCACTCTATGGAGGATTAAGAGCCGTAGGAAGTACATTTTTAATATTTTCGGAATACATGCGTCCTCCGATTCGTCTTGCGGCATTGATGGAGATCAACCCGATTTATGTTTTTACTCATGATAGCGTTGGGTTAGGTGAAGACGGTCCAACTCATCAACCGGTTGAACAGTTTGCTTCGCTTCGAGCAATTCCTCATCTTGTTGTAATTAGACCATCCGATGCGAACGAAGTAACAGAAGCATGGCGTATTGCCTTAAAGGAAAAGAAAAGACCTGTTGCAATTGCTTTAACTAGGCAGAAAATTAGTATAATAGATAGAACAAAATATGCTTCGGCTGATGGTACGGCAAAAGGAGCTTATATAATAAAAAATTGTTCCGGTACACCTGAGTTAATTTTAATCGCAACCGGTTCCGAAGTAGAAATCGCTATTGATTCAGCGGAAAAACTTGAATCCGATGGTATTAATACTCGTGTTGTTAGTATGCCTTCTTGGGAATTATTTGATGAACAAAGTGAAGATTATAAGGAATCTATACTTCCTAAATCAGTAAAGAAAAGAATTTCAATTGAAGCGGGTGTTGGTCTTGGTTGGCAGAAATATGTTGGTGATGAAGGTAAAATTATTTCAATAGAAGGTTTTGGTATCTCTGCACCTTATGAACAGATATATGAACATTTTGGTTTAACGGTTGAGAATATTGTAAAAGAAGCAAAGAGTCTGATGAAGAGTTGAACTATAATAAATATTTTACGAGCACAAATCCACCGATAAGCAATACGGTAAAAAGTATTGCAAGCATATTAAAATATTTGTCGATAAAACTTTTTATTTGTGACCCGAATCTCCAAATTAGATAAGCAACCAAAAAGAATCGGGCTGCTCTGCTTATAACGGAAGCAATTACAAACATAGCTAAGTTAATTTCAAATGCACCCGCCGAAATTGTAAAAACTTTATATGGGATTGGAGTAAAACCGGCAGTAAATATTATCCAAAAATTCCATTCGTCATATAAATTTTGAACGTTATAAAAAATATCTTGAGTAAAACCCGGTATGTTATCAAAAAAGAATAGGGCAACGACTGAAAAGCTGCCGTCAAATCCCCACCAAATAAAATATCCAATTGCATAACCGAGTAAAGCTCCGGTTGCAGAACCGATTGTAGTATTGATAGCAAATTTGAATGACTTACTTCTTGCGCCAAGTGCTAAAGCTATTAGTAATGCATCAGGCGGAATTGGAAAAAAAGAAGCTTCTGCAAAGGCTAAAATAAATAATGCAATTGGACCGTAAGGAGTATCAGCCCAGTGCAGCACCCAGTCATATATTTTACGAAGTATTTTCATCAGTAAGATTTACGAAGCGCAATAATACTAAAAAAATGATGGTAAATGAAGAAAAAAGAAAATGTATTTTGTCTCTATTTTATTGCAATTTTTTACAACCGAAGTTAAATTGAGACACAACAAAAGAGGAGAGTGGGATGCCTATCTACAAAGACTTCAAAACAATACCTCAACTATTTTTTCAGATTACCAGAGAATTTGGTATCGGGAAAGAAAGACCTGTACTCAAATATAAATTTGATACTGAATATTCCGGTATTACTTACGACGAACTTTTTAGCACAACCGAAAGATTTGCAAACGGGTTAGCATCATTGGGGGTTAAAAGACTCGACAAAGTTGCGATCATTTCTGAAAATAGACCTGAGTGGGTTTATTCGGATATGGCTATTCTGGGGCTCGGAGCTATTGATGTTCCTCTTTATCCCATTTCTACATCGGATACTGTTGAATTTATTTTGAATAATTCCGAATCGGTTGGAATTATTGTTTCAAATAAGTTTCAGTTAAATAAGATATTAAAAATTCGAGATAAGTGTAAAGCTCTTCAGTTTATTGTTGTTATGAACAATAATGATACAACCGGTGATAAAGGAGTTTATTCTTTTGAAAGTATATTAAAGAAGGGCGATGAATTTAAAAAAGAGAATCCGACTCATTTTGAAGAAAGCGCAAACACTTGTAATGAGGATGACCTCTGTACAATTATTTATACATCCGGAACAACCGGTGAACCGAAAGGAGTTATGCTCACTCATAAAAATATTGTTTCTAATGTAAAAGCTGCTCATGAAATTTTTCATATTGACGAGAATGATATTTTTCTTTCATTCCTTCCGCTTTGTCATATTTTTGAACGAATGGCAGGTTACTATACTGCATTCTCCTGCGGAGGTATGATTTGCTATGCCGAGAGCATCGAAAAAGTTGCGCAAAATATGACCGAAATTAAACCGACAATTATGACTGCAGTCCCCCGGTTATTTGAAAGAATTTATAGTAGAATTAAACGAAATGTTGAATCGCAACCTCCAAAGAAACAAAAAATATTTAATTGGGCGCTCGAAGTTGGAAGAAATTACATGGATGCAAAAAAGAGTAGAGATGGTGTTCCAATCGGATTATCGCTTAAACGTACCTTAGCAGATAAACTTGTTTTCAAAAAATTACGAGCTAGAACAGGTGGCAACCTTCGTTTCTTTATCTCAGGCGGAGCCGCTTTAGCAAGAGACCTTGGTTTATTTTTTGAATCCGTTGGGCTGCTGGTTATTGAAGGTTACGGCTTAACGGAATCTTCACCTGTTATTTCTGCAAACCGGTTAAATGATTATAAATTCGGATCAGTTGGTAAACCAATGCCCGGAGTTGAAGTAAAAATTGCCCAAGATGGCGAAATTCTTGCTTCGGGTCCTAATATTATGAAAGGGTATTACAAAAACAAAAAAGAAACCGAAGAAACATTAAAGAACGGCTGGCTTTATACCGGGGATATTGGTGTTTTTGATGCTGAAGGATTTTTGATTATTACCGATAGAAAAAAACATCTTTTTAAAACTTCAGGTGGTAAATACATCGCACCCACACCAATTGAAAATATGTTCCTCGCAAGTAAATATATTGATCAATTTGTTTTAATTGGCGATAGAAGAATGTTTTTGAGTGCTCTTATTGTTCCGGATTTTGAAGCTTTACAAGAATATGCCGATGCTAATAGAATTCAATACAAAGACCCGATGGAACTTATTGAGAAGAAACAAATCTATGAATTACTCGAAAAAGAACTCGGTCAGTTCCAAAAGAATCTTGCCAATTTTGAACGGGTACGTAAATTTAAAGTTCTTGAAAAACCATTCTCAATTGAAGGCGGAGAAATGACACCTTCCTTAAAAATTAAGAGAAAAGTTGTTGAAGAACGTTATTCTCACTTAATTGAAGAAATGTACAAGGGCTTGGAAGGTTAGATTTTGGTATTGGTTAATATATTTTTTACTTTTAAAAGCCGTTCATTTTTGTGAACGGTTTTTTTTTGAATAAAGAAAGGAATTAAAATGAGTGAAGCTAAAAAAGGTGATAAGGTAAAAGTTCACTATACCGGTAGATTAAATGATGGTTCCGAATTTGATTCATCAAAAGACCGCGAGCCGTTGGAATTTGAGATTGGCAGCCAGCAAGTTATACCCGGTTTTGAAAATGCCGTTTTAGGGTTAAAAACCGGTGAATCAGTTACTGTCAATATCCCTTCCGATGATGCTTACGGACCTAGAGTTGATGAAATGGTTCTTAAAATTGAAAAAGAAAAACTTCCACCGGATTTTAATCCGGAACTTGGACAACAATTTCAGCTTCCGCAGCAAAACGGTCAAAATGTTGTTGTAACTGTTACCGATATTTCAGATACACAAATTGAATTAGATGCAAATCATCCCTTAGCCGGAAAAGACCTTACATTCGATATTAAACTTGTAGATATCTCATAAATTATTCGATAAATCCCGGTTTTATGCCGGGATTTACACCAATCTTAAATCTTACTTTCTTAGAAATTTCTTATATTTACAACTTATCAAAAAATGGTTATAAAGTGGATAAAGAAAAGATTTTAGTTACTTCGGCGCTTCCATATGCCAATGGTCCAATTCATCTCGGTCACCTAAGCGGTGCCTATTTACCCGCAGATATTTATGTTAGATATCATCGTTCAAAAGGAAGCGATATCATTTATATTTGCGGTTCCGATGAACACGGTGTACCCATTACCATTACAGCAGACAAAGAAAATGTTAAGCCTCAAGAAATTATCGATCGTTATCATAATATTAATAAGGAAGCATTCAACAAATTCGGTATGTCATTCGACATATATTCCAGAACTTCTTTAAAAACCCACCATGAAAATGCACAGAAATTTTTTAAAGTTTTTCACGATCAAGATTTATTAATAGAGAAAAAAACCTTCCAGTTTTATGATGAAAAAGCAAAAATGTTTTTGCCCGATCGTTATGTTGAGGGAACCTGTCCCAAATGCGGTTACGAAGAAGCAAGAAGTGATGAATGTGAAAAATGTGGTTCGTTGTATGATCCATCCGAATTGAAAAATCCTAAAAGTAAAGTAACGGGTGAAACTCCGAAACTAAAAGAAACTTCGCATTGGTATTTTCCATTAGGCAAGTTTCAAGAAAGAATTGAAAAATATGTTGATCAAATGCATGCCGAATATAAATGGAAAGATAATGTACTGAAATATTGCAAAGGTTGGTTCAAAGAGGGATTAGGAGATAGAGCAATTACTCGTGATCTTGATTGGGGTGTGAAAGTTCCTTTAGATAATGCGGAAGGTAAAGTTATTTACGTTTGGTTTGAAGCTGTGCTCGGATATATTTCGGCAACGATTGAATTATCTAAACAGAAAGGCGAACCTGATTTTTGGCGAAAGTATTGGCAGGATCAGCAGACAAAATATGTAGCATTTATCGGGAAAGATAATATTGTTTTCCATACGATCATTTTCCAAGCAATACTTTTAGCGTGGAACGATGTAAACGATGATAAATTTATTTTACCGCAGAATGTACCGGCAAACGAATTCCTAAATTTTGAAGGTAAAAAGTTTTCTAAATCGCGCGGTTGGGGAATTGATGTAATCGATTTCTTGAAATTATTTCCTGCCGATCCGCTTCGTTATACACTTGCAGCTAATTTACCTGAAAATAAGGATACCGATTTCTACTGGAAAGAATTTCAATCAAAAAATAATGATGAATTAGCAGACATACTCGGTAATTTTATTAACCGGACATTCACTTTTGTTCATAAGAATTTTGATGCTGAAGTTCCTAAAAGAGAAAAATTAGAACAGATTGATTCCGAAATGCTGGAACTCCTGAAAAGTTATCCTAAAAAAGTTGGTGACCTAATTGAAAATTACAAAATAAAAGAAGCAACTCTTGAGATAATGAATTTAGCCCGCGCAGCAAACAAGTATTTCAATGATTCGCAGCCGTGGAAAACGATAAAAAATGATAAAGCAGTCTGTGCCACTACACTTAATATTTGTTTGCAGACAATTTATTCACTTGCTCAATTGTTTAGTCCGGTTATTCCCGCATCATCAGATAAGATTTTTAAGATGTTGAATGCTGAGCCGACAAATTGGTATTCAGTCGATGGTGATAATCTGAAAGCCGGGCATAAATTGAATAAAGCAGAAATATTATTCAATAAGATTGAAGACGAGCAAATCGAAAAACAAATTAACAAACTCGGCATAGTTGAGGGTGTGGTCGAAGCAGATGAAGAAATAGCAATTGAAGATTTTGCAAAAATAAAACTAAAAGTTGCCGAAGTAGTTGCTGCCGAAAATATCAAAAAGAGTGAAAAACTTTTAAAATTAAAAGTAAGGATTGCCGAGGAAGAGCGGCAGGTAATTGCCGGGATTGCCAAAGATTATAAACCGGAACAATTGATAGGCAAGAAAGTTATAATAGTTTCAAATTTGAAGCCTGCAAAACTTTTTGGAAATGAATCACAAGGAATGATATTAGCTGCTGATTATGGCGATGGTGTTAAAGTTATTGAAGTTGATTCGTCCGTTCCAACCGGGTCAAAAGTTAAATAAATTAAAAAATCTATTGGTTGTTACTATTTTAAAATAAGTCCGAAATATGAATTTGATAATAAATGGAGGAAAGCCAACACTATGCAAAGACTACACATTTTATTGTTCATTTTAGTTACCACATTCTTTATCACCTCGTGTTCTTCAAGCGGTGATGCCGTAATTGTTGCCGAGTATGGTCAAGACCATATCACTTATGATGAATTAAAAGAAGCCTATGTTAAAAGTCTAAGTGAAGAAGAAAAAAACAAAGCCGAATCTCCAGAAGAAATGAAAGAGTTTTTAGACCTATATGTTAATTATAAAATGAAACTTCGTGATGCATTCGTTCGTGGTTTTACCAATGACCCCGAAATTCAAAAAGAAATTGATGATTACACAAAAACCGTCGGCTACCATATATTCAGGAAAAATTTATTATTGACCCCGGTTCTAAGGATTTGTATGAAAAACGAAAAATTGAAAAAAGAGTCAGCCATATTCTTCTAAGAACCGACACTCTTGATGTAGAAAAAGCACGTACTAAAATTGAAGGATTGTTGGATAGAATTAAGAATGGCGAAAGTTTTGAAAAAATTGCTTACCAATATACCGAAGATGAATTTTCTCGTCCCGATAGCGGTGATGTTTATTGGTTAACTGCCGGTCAAACTGTTCCTGAATTTGATGAAGTAATATTCAAAACAAATAAAGGGGAAGTTTATCCGGAACCGGTACAAACAAGGTTTGGATTTCATCTCATTAAAGTGACCGATGAGCAGCCGAGAATTCATCAAGTTAAAGCACGGCATATTCTTGCAAGCTATAGGAACGATGCAACAGTGGACACAGCAGCAGCGTTAGAAAAAATAAAGGACATACAAGAAAAGTTGAAAAACGGTGAACCTTTTGATGAGTTGGCAAAACAATATTCCGATGATGAAGGGAGTGCTGTAAGAGGGGGAGATTTAGGTGCCTTTCAAAGAAGAATGATGGTAAAACCCTTTGATGAAGTAGTCTTCAACATGAATGTCGGTGAAATCTCCGGTATTGTACAAACTCAGTTCGGTTATCATATAATTAAGCTTGAGGAAATAATCGATCATCCAAGTTATGAAGATGATAAAAATAATATTAAGTCGGTCTATCAACGTTCTCTTTACGCAAGTGATAAAGAGAAGCATTTGAATAAACTGAAAGAAGAATATTCTTTTAAAAGAAATGAAGATTTAATTGAGAAGGTTATGGAAGGTGATCCGAAAATTACTTTCGGCGATACATATTGGGAAAGTGAATACAGAGACAAATACGGTGATAGTGTTGTTATATCTATGAAAGCTAAAGACTATACGTTGGATGATATTGTCGGTGAGTTTAAAGATAGAGATAACTACAAAAATGCTAAAATGACTCATATGAATGTTTTTAAAATGTTTCTCGATATAACAGAAGAAATGCTTCTTACACAACAGGCTTTCGATTTGCGTAATGGAGATACTGAGTTTGCAAAATTGATGGATGATTATAGACATGGTCTATACATTTTCAAACTGCAGGAAGATGAAATTTGGAATAAACTTTCGGCAGACTCCACTCAATTATTAAACTTATACGAAGAAACAAAATCAAATTATAATTGGTCTGATAGAGTTTCGTATGCTGTAATATATAGACCGGATTCATTAGCACTTTATAGTGATAAATCTGCTCTCGATTCAGGTGTTGAGTTTGAAACAATCGTTGAAGCAAATTTGGAAAATCCGAGACTTAAAAATAAAACCGGTATAAGAGAATTTATTGAAGTCGGCAATAACGAGGTTGCAAAAGCTGCGTTTAACTTAAATTCTTCTAATGATATTTCCGAACCTTTTAAAATAGGTAACGATTGGTATATGGTTAAGTTGTACGAGAAAATCCCGTCCAAAACAAAATCTTTTGAGGAAGCGAGATCTGAAGTGATGGGTGTTTGGCAGGAAAGACAGAGCAAAAAATTAGAACAAGAATACTTAAATAACTTGCATCAAGTTTATAAACCCAAATTGTATTATGAACGCTTATATCAAGCTCAGAAAAGCTAAATTAATTTTTTTGTTTGTAATAGCGATATTTTTTTTCGGCTGTAAGAAGGAAGAAATTCCGGAAACCATAATTGCAAAAGTCGGGGAAAGATTTTTAACTGAGAAACAACTTGATTCATTACTAACTTTTACGAAGAATAAAAATAAGTTTCGTGAAGAAGTGATACGTGATTGGATGGATTCGGAAGTTTTATATTTGGAAGCTCAAAAAGCAGATATACTTATGGATGAAGATTACTTGCAGTTAGCTGACGAAAGCAGCAAAATGCTTGCGAATGCTTTTTTAATTAAGAAATACTTATCCGATAATGTAACTAAAGCCGATGAATCAGCTCTTTTGGAATATTACAATAATCATAAAAATGAATTAAGTATAACCTCGAAAGCTTTCGTGTATAACCATGCTGCATTTAATGATGAAGCAAAAGCAATATTGTTCAGAGAAACTTTGTTAGGAAGTGATTGGGGTAAAGCGGCTAATGTATTTAGCGGTGATCAGTCTATTGTTGATTTAACTAAAGAAAAATTTGTTTTTGAATACGATGTCCCGACCAAAACTATTCATGTTATACTAAGTAATCTTTTGGAAGGTGAAACAAGTATAATATTCCCGACAGAGAAAAATACTTTTGATGTTATTCAGTTGATTAAGTTTTATGAAGCACTTTCAACTCCGGATTTTATTCATATCAAAAAGAGTGTAGAAGATAGATACCTAATGATAGAGAAATCCAGGCTTTATGATAATTTAATGAGTACACTTTATTCAAAATATGACGTGTTAATTTATAGGTAAATTCATGAAAAAAATATTTCTGATACTTTTGTTTTCATCACTGCTGTTTTCGCAAGAAATTCTCGATAGAATAATTGCAGTGGTTAACAATGAAATAATTTTGCAATCGGAATTAAATCTGCAAGTTGCTTATGTTGCAGCTCAAAGAAATCTTGATCCTGCTAATCCTGATCTAAAGAAAACAATTCTTGATAGGATGGTTGAAGAAAAGCTCCTTTATGCACAAGCAGAATTAGATTCAATTGTTATCTCTAATGAAGACGTAAACTCCCAGTTGGAAAACCAATTAAATTTTTTCATTTCTCAATACGGCTCTCTTGAAAGAATGGAACAAGCATACGGAATGAGTATCGATAAAATCAGACGTGAACTGCGGGACGAAGTAAGAAAAAGTATGATGAGTAATATGGTTCAGCAAAAACACTTCGGTCAATTAGATGCGACAAGAAGAGAAGTCCGTGAATTTTTTGAAGAATATCAGGATTCATTAGGACTTATTCCCGAGAGATTTGAACTTTCGCATATTTTTATTAATCCGCAAAAGGGAGAGAGATTAACAGCTAAGACAAAAGTATTTACTCAAGCACTTTTAGATTCAATAAAAGCAGGTGCCGATTTTGCTGCTTTGGCAAAGAAATTTTCCGATGATCCGGGTAGTGCTGCCAGAGGTGGTGAACTTGGTTTTGTTAAAAGAGGTGTTTTCTTCCCCGAATTTGAAGCTGCCGCTTTTCAACTTCAAGAAGGTGAAATCTCCGATATCGTGGAATCACCTGTTGGCTTTCATATAATTCAAATGTTGGAAAGAAGAGGAGAGTCAATTAGAACAAGACATATTCTTGTTAAAGTAAAAAGTGATGAACAAGCAGATCTTGATGCAATTGAAATGCTCACGGAAATTCGTGATAGTTTATTAAGAGGCGAAAAGAACTTTGAATATTTTGCAAGAAAATATAGCGATGATACAGAAACTTCTAAGCTCGGCGGTTCTCTTGGTAAATTCGATGTTTCGCAGCTCGATAAAACACTTAGAGATAGAGTATATGGTATGTCTATTGGTGAAATCAGCACACCGAAAAGGCTTGACCTGGATAATAAATCTTACGGCTATCATATAATAAAAGTTAATAACCGTATTCCCGAACATAGACCGACTTTCGAAGGGGATTATGATGAAATTAAGCAGTTAACAATTTATCATAAAAGACAAAAACTTTATGCTAATTGGATTAATGAATTAAAAGAGAAAATTTATTGGGAAGTTAGAATCTAAATCCGGGAGAAAGTTTGACAAAGAATCCAGAAAGTAAAGACATTCAACTTGTTGAAAAACTCAATCACTCAGTAAAATCATTAAAGAGTGAAATTGGAAAAGTAATTATCGGTCAGAATGAAATTGTAGAAAGTTTATTAGTCGCACTGTTGGCAAAAGGTCATTGCCTTCTTGTTGGTGTGCCCGGTTTAGCAAAAACTCTTCTTATCAGAACTCTCGCCGATGTATTGAATCTCAATTTCAATCGAATACAATTTACACCGGATTTGATGCCCGGCGATATTACCGGGACTGAAATTATTGATGATGATCCTACTACTAATCAGCGAAGTTTCAGATTTATAAAAGGACCGATATTTGCAAATATTATTTTAGCAGATGAGATAAACCGCACTCCTCCCAAAACGCAGGCTGCTCTTTTAGAAGCTATGCAAGAATATAAAGTTACAGCAGCGGGACATACATATTCTCTTGAAGAACCATTTTTTGTGCTTGCTACACAAAACCCGATTGAACAAGAAGGAACCTATCCTTTACCTGAAGCACAACTTGATCGATTTATGTTCAACTTATGGTTAGACTATCCCAAGTTTGAAGAAGAACTCGAAATTATAAAAACAACAACAAGCAGTTATAAACCTGAACTAAGCAAAGTTGTAAGCAGTAGTGAAATATTGGAATTTCAAAATCTTATCAGAAGAGTTCCGGTGGCGGATAATGTAATCGAATATGCAGTAAGAGTTGTAAATGCAACACGGACTAACTCCAACTCAAACGAATATATTAAGCAGTGGGTAAATTGGGGCGCCGGACCAAGAGCCTCACAGTATTTAATTCTTGCCGCTAAAACTAAAGCAGTAATCGAAGGCAGGTTTACTCCGAATATTGATGATGTTAAGAGTTCTTTGCTTCCGGTATTACGTCATAGAATTATTCCAAACTTTAATGCTGAAGCCGAAGGTATTTCTTCTGTTGATATAATTAATAAAATTTTATCCGAAAATCAAAAATAATTTTGTTTATGAAAAAATCTCTACTTCTTATTGTTATATTATTTTTTATCGGCTGCTCTGATAAAGTTACAGAAGAACCGGAATCTAAATTTGAAGAAACTTCACTGAACGAATTCGGGTTGATTACGGATTCACTTATAGAAATACGGGAAAGAGTTAAACGAAATCAGACTTTGAGCGATATGCTCCTTCCTCATAATGTTACTTACGGACAAATTCACCAGATAGCACAAGTCTCAAAAGATATTTTTGACGTAAGAAAAATTCAAAGCGGTAAAGATTATGTGTTGTATATTCAACCGGATACAATAAATACGGTTAAGTATTTTGTTTACCAGGAAACACCTCTAAGGTACTATGTCTTTGATTTAAGTGATTCGATAAATATTTCTTACGGTGAAAAGGAAGTCGAAATAAGAGAAGCAGAAGTTTCGGGAAAAATTTATAACTCTCTTTACCAAACATTAGAACAATTAAAAGTTAGTCCATTGCTCGCATTAAAACTTTCCGAAGTATTTGCATGGCAGATAGATTTTTATGGAATTCAAGCCGGTGACAGTTTTAAAGTAATATATGAAGAAAAATATCTTGACGGTAAATTTATGACCGTCGGTAGAATTAAAGCCGCAGTTTTTAATCACCGCGGCAAAGATTTTTACGGTTTTTATTTCGAAGAGGAAGAAAGCGCCGATTACTTTGATGAAGAAGGAAACAGTTTAAGAAAAGCTTTCCTTAAAGCCCCACTTAAATTTAGTCGTATTAGTTCCGGTTATTCTAATAGAAGACTGCATCCTGTATTAAAAGTTTACAGACCACATCAAGGAATTGATTATGCCGCACCGACCGGTACACCTGTCCAAACAATCGGCGATGGTGTTGTAGTTGAAAGAGCATATCATAGAGGCAACGGTAATTGGGTTAAAATAAAACATAACAGTACTTACTCAAGCGCATATCTTCATTTATCTAAATTCGGGAAAGGAATTACAAAAGGAGCGCAAGTTCGCCAAGGACAAATAATCGGTTACGTGGGAAGTACAGGATTATCAACCGGTCCGCATCTTGATTTTAGATTTTATATAAATAATTCTCCTGTTAACTTTTTAACACAGGAATTTCCGCCCTCCAAACCAATCGATAAAGAATACCACGATGCTTATTGGGAATATATGTCTGCTATGAAAGCAAAACTTGATAGTTTATCGGAAAAATCCGGTGAAGATGTTTTAGCCGCGAATTGAAATGCAAACCTTTCGGAAAAAGAGCTGATGTAAACTTTTTGCAGTATTTTCTTTACCAGGAAACTCAATGTCCGTAATTGTCCTCCAGAGTTGCCCGACTATTAGAGGTCTGTTGGTTAACTGACGAGGGAGAGAGTATTAACATAACAGATTTTATTTCGCTTTATTTGATTTAGTTATTAAATATTCTCTATGAATACTGATGGAGAGACTGAAAATTTTTTACTCAGTGCAACAACTTGCCTTAAATTAAGTTGCCGTTTCCCGTTTAATATTTCTGAAACAACACCTTGACTTCCTATCTCATTTAAATCACTTTGAGTTAATCCTTGTTCTTCCAATAAATATTTTAATACTCCTATCGGATCTTCTTTCGGTTCTGTAATATTCCTATCTTCGTAGTCTTTTATTAATGTGCCAAGAGTATCAATCAATGATTCTTTGACTCGGTCACTTTTTTCATTTACTTCATCAATCAATTGTTCAAGCATTTTTACTGCTCTATTGTAATGACGTTCTGTATGGATTGTTGAAACTAACTTTGAAACTGTTGCCCATACTTTAACGGCTCTTTTTATTTCATTTTTTTCTTTAATCATTTTTATTCCTTCCATTTTCCTTTATCGTATTCAGAATGGGTGAAAATATGTCTAATATATACTCGTTTTGCTGAATAAACTATATAAGCAATTAAACGA
>DSBF01000432.1 GCA_011049495.1 Ignavibacteria bacterium | reverse complement strand
GGACATTGCGGACGCGGTGTTGCAATGCGTGCTGCCGGTATGGGCGCAAACGTAATTGTTACCGAAGTAAAACCAACCGCAGCTTTAAAAGCTACTCTTGAAGGGCATACGGTAATGACGATGGATGAAGCCGCAAAAGTCGGTGATATTTTTATTACCGCTACCGGTGTTAAAGATGTTGTAATTAAAAAACATTTTGAGAAAATGAAAGACGGTGCGATTGTTTGTAACACCGGGCATTATGATTGTGAACTTAATCTTGATGATCTTGATAAAATTAAAAAATCAAAAAGAACGGTTAGAGCAAATAATGAAGAATATACATTAAAGAATGGCAATAGAGTTTATGTTCTCGCTCAAGGCAGATTAGTAAACTTAGCCGCTGCAGAAGGTCATCCATCGGAAGTAATGGATATGTCGTTTGCAAATCAGTTTATGTCACAACTTAAATTAGCGGCATTGGATAAAGAGGGAGTTCTTTTAGATCCCGAAGTTATTGATATTCCTGTTGAACAAGATCAAGAAATCGCGGCTATTAAGTTAAGAACGATGGGATATAAAATTGATAAGCTCACAAAAGAACAAATTGTTTATATGGATGATTACAGCGCAGGTACTTAACCAGTATTAAATATATTCGAAAAAGGAAAAGCCCGGTCAGTGATCGGGTTTTTTTATTTAAAAATAATATCCTATCGTGCAAGCAAATCAATTTTCGAAACGAATTATCTTTCAAAATTCCAGTAACTACTCTAAATCTACAAATCAATTTTGATCAATATCTTTCGGAAATAATTTCACAAAGAAGAAATTAGCAATTATATTGGAATTACTGGATTCTCTAACTTAATTTTGATAATAATAAAAAGCTAAGCATAACTATGAAAATGATTATTGCAGGTGCAGGTGAAGTCGGGTATCATTTAGCCAAACAGCTTTCGATGGATGAACATGACATTACCATTATCGATATTGATAGTTCACGACTCGAAAAAATAGGAAGCAGTTTGGATGTTTTAACAATTGCAGGCTCTTCAACCGAATTAAGTATTTTAAAAGCAGCAAAGGTAGAAAATACCGATCTGGTAGTTGCAGTAACCTCAAGTGAAGCGGTAAATATTAACACAGCAATTTTATCAAAAAAACTCGGTGCCGGAAAAACTATTGCAAGAGTTTCGAATGATGAATATATCTCCGGTGATTATAAAGATATGTTTAAGAACTTGGGGGTTGATAATTTAATTTACCCAGAAGACTTAGCTGCGATTGAACTGGTAAAGCTGGTAGAACGTGCAGTGGCTACTGATGTTATTGAATTTGAAAACGGTCTTCTTACCTTAATTGGATTAAAGCTTGATAAGAATGCTAAAGTAATTCACAAATCAATGAAAGATGCTGCTTCGGAGTATAATGCTGTTGATTTTAGAATTGTTGCTATTCATCGGGGGTTTAGGACAATTATTCCTTCAGGTAGTGATATATTTTTGCCGAATGATCAGATTTTTGTAATTACAAATTCTGGAGGGCATGATAAAATTCTTGAAATTGCCGGTAAAGATAAAACTAAAATTGATAATATGATGATATTGGGCGGCGGTAAGATAGGCAGAAAAGCTGCAAAGCTTCTTGAAGATGAAATCAATATCAAAATAATCGAAAAAGATAAAGAAAAATCTGTTGAACTTGCCGACTTTCTTCAGAGAGCATTGGTAATTCAAGGTGACGGAAGAGATATTGACCTGCTTGCGCAAGAAGGTATTGTGGATATGGATGGTTTTATTGCGGTAACGGAAGATGCCGAAACGAACATTATTACCTGCTTGATGGCAAAACATCTTGGAGTTACTAAAACAATTGCACTTGTTGATAATGTTGATTATATCCCGCTTACTCAAACCATTGGACTCGATTCCTTAATAAACAAAAAACTTATTACTGCCAGTAATATATCCCGGTTTATTAGAAAAGCATCAATAGTTTCAATTGCCTCTCTTCAAGGTATAGATGCAGAAGTTGTAGAATATGTTGTGGGCGATAATGCCAAAGTAATTAAAGCTCCGATTAGAGACATAAAATTTCCTAAAAATGTTATCTTAGGCGGATATGTAAGAAACGGAGAAGGATATATTGCTGTTGGAAACTCTCAATTACTTCCGGGTGATAAGGTTGTTGTCGTTGCTTTACCGGATGAATTTAGTAAAGTAGAAAAATTCTTTCTTTAAATGCTCAACTTAAAAATCATCACGAACTTTATCGGTGTTGTATTAATTCTCAACGGTCTTTTTATGATGCTGGGAATTCCCTTCTCATTATATTATGGTGATAATGATATTATTGTTCTACTTGCTTGCGGTGTGGGAATATCATTAATTGGTTTCATACTTGTATTGCTTACCAGAAAACATGAAAAAGAAATCAGTAAGCGGGAAGGATATATTGTTGTTTCCGTAACATGGGTAGTAATGGCTTTGTTCGGTGCCATTCCCTTCGTAGTTCATGGAGCTATTCCATCCTATACCGATGCATTTTTTGAAACAATGTCCGGATTCACAACAACGGGGGCATCTATTCTAAATGATATTGAATCGCTTCCGCATGGTCTTTTATTTTGGCGAAGTATGACTCAATGGCTTGGCGGTATGGGAGTTATTGTATTGTCAATAGCAATTTTACCGATGTTGGGTATCGGTGGTATGCAGCTATTTGTTGCCGAAGTACCGGGTCCTACTAAAGATAAGATTCATCCGAGAGTTAGAGAAACGGCAAAACGTTTATGGGGAATTTATGTCCTCTTTACCATTGCAGAAGTTTTTCTTCTGCTATTAGGCGGAATGAATTTATTTGATTCCGTTAATCATGCATTTACAACAATGGCTACCGGTGGGTTTTCAACTAAACAGGCGAGTATTGCCGCATACGATTCCCCCTTTATTCACTATGTTATGATTGTGTTTATGTTTATTGCCGGAACAAATTTTACACTTCACTACCATCTTCTTCACAGAAATTTTTCCGCCGTTAAAAGAAATGATGAATTTAAGTTTTACTTAAAGCTAATCGGTACAATTGTTTTAATTGTAATGGTTGGTTTATTATTAGCTGATTATGCCGGAATAGAAAAAACTTTCCGTGATGGATTATTTCAGGTTGTGTCTATTGTAACAACTACCGGTTACGTTACATCCGATTATGAATTGTGGGGACCTTTTTTCCAGGTATTATTTTTCTTACTTCTATTTACAGGCGGTAGTGCCGGTTCAACAGGCGGCGGAATTAAAATGGTTCGTCATTTCTTATTAATCAAAAATAGCATGATGGAACTTAAGAGATTAATTCATCCTCGTGCAGTTATCCCTGTTAGATTAAATAAATCTACCGTACCAAGTGATATCATTTCAAATGTATTAGCATTCTTCTTGTTTTACATTTTTGTTTTTCTTCTCGGGACGTTAGTTATGTCTTTAATAGGAATGGATTTTATAAGTGCATTAGGTGCTTCGGCTACATCCATAGGCAACGTTGGTCCGGGTATCGGAACAGTTGGTCCAACTATGAACTTTGCAAATGTTCCGGATATCGGTAAGTGGGTATTAACCTTTTTGATGCTACTTGGCAGATTGGAGTTATTTACAGTCCTTGTGATTTTCTCATCCGTTTTTTGGAAGAAATAAACAGTATTATCAATTATCAGCTTAACATTCTCAAATTTTCCTCAACATTGCTTATATTTAAACTCTTTTCGAAAAGTGTTATGCATAGTATAAAAATTATCATATTGTTATTATTATTTACCGGTTTACTTACCGCCCAGGAAATTTATTTCTGTAACAGTCATACAGAAACAGGCGATCCTATTGATGCACGAAATACATGGTCAATTAAACCCTGGGGCAGTTATGTATATATATTATTTGATAACGAAGGGAAAGAATTTGATACTCAGCTTAATTATATGTTTGTAGATAGATTTATTGATAATGAATATAAACCATTCGATAGTAAAGCAATAAATATAAAAGAAGGAGCTACATGGTTTGCCTATAATTATAAATTTACTCAGCCGGGTAAATACAGAGTTTATGTTGTAAATCAAAATCAGAAGGAATTGATTTCCGGTACGGTTACAATACAAATAGAAAGTGATTATTTACAAAGTCGGCAGAGAACAAACTCTCTTTATTACGATGAAACAAAAATAAAATTTTGCGAAAGGGTTATTGCCGGTAAACCTATCAATTCATTCCGGAAAATGTCGCTAAGTAGTCTTGATAGTACCGTACATGTTTATATATTACATAAAGGTGAAATTCAAACACCGGTATTTGTTGTTGATGTTTGGGAGAAACCGGTACGGTCAATTGAATACGATAAATTTGTTGAATCAAAAAAATATGCCTTAAATCCTTCCTGGGATCATGCATTCTTTAAGTACACACTTAAGAAACCGGGTTACTATAAATTCAATATCTATAATCAAAGCGAAGTACTTATAACAACCGGCTATCTTGAAGTAGTCGATTAAATTTATTTGCCAATTATGAATGATGAATTGAAAATAACAACTAATACGGCATTGAAAATTTTCCTAATTATCGCCGGGTGGTTTTTTGTCTCTCTTGGAATGATTGGGATATTTTTACCGGTAATGCCGACTACAATTTTCTTAATTATAGCTGCTGCGTGTTTTGCAAGAAGTTCTGAAAAGTTCTATAACTGGTTAATTACCAATAAGTATCTCGGAAAATTTATCAGAAATTATCGTGTACATAGGGGGATGCCTCTTAAAGCAAAAATTATTGCTATACTTATGCTGAATATTGCAATTGGTTATTCTGCTATTTTTGCCGTTACATTGCTTTGGGTAAAAATATTATTGTTTGGAATTGCAATTGGTGTAACAATATATCTCATATCTTTAAAAACAATTTCATCCGAAACAATAAAAGAAGATTTCCTGGAAAGCTAATAAATAAGTTTTTCTTTGGTAAGATGATTAAACCTAAGAGAAAGTAAAATAGCTACTGAAGCCAATCCGACTAAAAATCCCAACCATATACCCACAGTACCGAAATCAAAAACAAAAGCAAGGAGATAACCTGCCGGAACACCGAGCATCCAATATGCTGCAAATGAAATTAATAATGGAATTTTTACATCTGTCAAACCACGCAAAATTCCTATCGCGGTTGCCTGCAGACCATCAAACAACTGGAAAAGTGCCGCAACAATTAACAAGCTTGATGCAAGTTCAATTACATCTATTTCATTAACATATAAATATGGAAGGTGATTACGGAACACAATAAATAAAATTGCAAAACAGAACATCAAACTTGCAGCCAGTAATAATGAACTAAAACCGGCGGTTCGCACTCCTTCTTTGCTTTTTTGACCCAATGCAGTACCAACTCTGATAGTCCCAGCCGCACTTATTCCCAAAACAATCATATAAGTAACGGATGCCAGATTAATAGCGATTTGATGAGCAGCCAAAGGAACAGCACCAATCCATCCAATCATTATTGCGGAAAATGAAAAAGCTCCTACTTCAAGAAAATATTGTAAACCGCTCGGAAGTCCTATGGCAACAACTTTCTTTATTACTTTCCGATTAATGGATTTATACTTTAGAGTAGGGTTATAGATTTCGTATTTTGATGATGTTATGACATAATACATTAAAATCGCCGCCATCAAAGTTCTTGTTAAAAATGTTGAAATCCCGGCTCCGTACAAACCCATTGCCTCAAAGCCTAGATTACCAAAAATCAAACACCAATTACTAAACGCATTAAAAAAATTTGCCAGTACTGCAATTATCATAGCAGGTTTAACAACACTTATTCCTTCTAAAAATTGACGATAAACCTGGAAGACCAAAAACGGGATTACCGAAAAAGCTAAAATTTTCATGTATGATTTGGCTTCAATAACAACCTCTTGCGGTTGATCCAAATATTGAAGAAAGTCGGCTCCAAAGTAGATTAAAAATAGAAGCAATATTGCAAAAACAACGTTGACTAAAAGAGCTTGTCGCAAAATCATCCCGCATTCATCATCATTTTTTGCACCCTTTGATATTGCGACTAAAGGAGTAATAGCCATTGTCATTCCGATTCCAAGAACTAGAATTAAAAAGAATAGACCATTTACTAAAGCTGCCGCAGCTAAAGGTACAGTGCCAACTCTTCCGACCATTAAGCTGTCGACTACTCCCATCATAATATGACCAATTTGTCCAACCGAAACCGGGATGGCAAGCTTTACCGTTTCTTTTATATGTGTTTTTATTGAAAGCATAATTTTTATTAAAGCGTTCCAAATGTACTGAATTAAAATGTGTTATTAAATTTTCTGCTTTATATGTGAGTTAAAGTAGTGTATATGTTAAGTAATTTTGATAAATTATTAATTAACAAATTCATAAGACCGGAGAGTATTATGGGTATCCTTTCAAAAGGTCAAAAAAGTGCCGATAAGCTGATTCAAGAAAACGATGAGTTGAAGAATAAACTTCACACCGTTCTTGATAAATATAGCAGTATGGAAGAACTTGAGGAAAAGCTTGGTAAAGCCAGAAAGGAACTTTCTGAAATTAATCAGAAGGAAAAAGAATCGGACAGCATGCTTCAAACCCTTGAAGCACAAATTGGTGAAAGAAAAAATGAATTTGAATTGCTGCAAGATAATATTGCTTCCTTGGAAGAATTACGTGAGAGCCTTGAAAAATCCGTTGGCGATTTACAAGATGAAAACAACCAACTTGCTAAGAGCAGAGATGAAAGTGAAGAAAAAAATAGTTGGTTGACCGAAGAAATTTCTAATAAACAAAGTGAGTTAACCAGGTTAAACGAAGAAATTCATAGGCAGCAAGATAAACAGCAGAACTTGTCACATGTGATTACCGAACTTGAACAGAAAATTTCCGGGCTGCGCGAAGAAGAAAACAGAATTACTCATACTATAGAATCAAAAAAGGAAGAATATGCACAGTATGAGGCAGCTTATCTTGAACATAAAGAACAGAACGAAAGATATGAAAGTGAAATAGTTGAGCTGCAGCAAAAAATTGAAGAGTATAAACAACTTGAATCTGAACTCTCCGGAAATATTGAAGAACTTAAGAGTAAAGAAAACGAAAAATTAGATTCAATAAAAAAGATTGACGAAAGAATTTCTTCCTCGGAAGAAATAAAATCCAGCTTAGAGCATAGTCTTGCTGCATTAACAAAACAACTTGTCGACAAAGATTCGCTTTATAACGAGTATAATGAAAAGCGAGAAGAGTATACCAAAGAACTCAACTTAAAACAAATTGAACTCAACTCAATTAAAGAAAGTATTTCACTTCACAGAGAAGAGCTTGAAAAACTTGAATCGGATATACAGACACTCAAAGAAAGAAAAAGTGTTTTAGAAGAAGAAGCACGCCGTGCAGAAGTTATTAAAAATGAAATTAACGAAACAACTCTTGCCAGAAGAGAAGAAGAAGAAAAACTTAATCATTCCCTCTCGAACCTCAAAAGCAAATTGAGTGAGATCGAAAACCGGAAATTTGAAATTGAAGAAAACCAGCTTCAGGTTGAAAATAAATTTGCAGAAGCTCTTCAAAAATTTACCGATGAAATAAAAGATGCCGGCAGCAAACTATCGAAACTAAAACAACAGGTTATAGATAAAGAGAAAGAACTTAGAGAAAAAGAAGAATTACTTTTGGATAAAACTGCACAAATAGCAGAGTACTCCGGTCTTAACAAAGTAATGCAAAAAGAAAGAACAACAACCGAACAATTTATTGCATCACTTAAAAACCAGCAAAACGAACTCTTTGAAAATGTTGAAAGGCTAAATAACAAAGAAAACAAAATTCGGTTAGATATAAGCAGACTGCGGTTAGAGAACGAAGCATTAAGTAAACAAAGAGATGATCTGGAAAAAAATCTTCAGCAATTAATCGATCAAATAAGTAGAAATTATAGCGAAACAGAATCGCGTAATTCGGCATTGACCGAAGAAATAAAAAGAAACGAGAGAATAGCCGACGAACTTGATCAAAAAGTCGAATCAGCCAAACAAAATTTGCAGGAAATTAAAAGCGAAACGGCGAAAAAGGAAATTGAGAAAGAAGAATATGCGGCAAAAATTTCTCAATTAATTGCATTAGAAAAGAAACTTCAAACAAAGATTTCTGCTTATGAGCGCCAACTTAGCGATGAAAATGAAAATCCTGCGGATTCGCAAGTGTAGTTATCTTTAATTTCAATTTTATACAGTACTGTATTGGACTGAGATTAGTAAAGCATTCAACCATCCCCTTTTATTACAGTTTTGTTGATTTTTTGAAACATTTTTTTTGGTATTGATATTGCTTTATAATAAGACAATTCCTCTATTATTTTTGTAATGTATTAACAAATAATAGATTATAGATATCGGTTGAAACAAAATATTAGAGAAACAACCATAAAATATTAGTTTACTTTTGATTGCAGTGTAATTACTTTTGCATAATAAAACTCACAAGCGAGATAAATTTTAAGTAATATCATATGAGAAAAATAGCTTTACTTTTTTTAATAAGTTTTTTGCCTTTAATTTTACCGGCTCAATCAAATAATAACTATCTCAATAATCCTATTTATCAGAGACAGATAGAGTTTTATAAAATATATAAACCGGTTGATACAAGGATTGTAATGCTTGGTAACTCGCTTACTCACGGGGTTGATTGGAATAATTTATTAGGAAGAAACGACGTTGTTGAAATGGGTATCGTTAGTGATATCCTCTCAGGATATTTTAACAGGATTCATTATGTAACCGAGCTCAAACCCCAAATCTGTTTTATACTTGGGGGACTTAACGATATTTATCAATGGATTCCGGTGGAAACTATTTTTGATGACTATGTAAAGGTAGTTGAAAGATTAAGAAGAAGCGGAATCACTGTTGTTATACAAAGTACACTTTATGCCGGAAGAGACTGGGGAAAAGACTGGCTGGCAGTAAACAACCCGGATGCAAATGCCGCCGAAATCAATAAAGAAAGAAATTCTCAAGTTGATAGACTAAACATGATGTTACGAGACTACGCAATAAAAAATAATATTGAGTACATTGACCTTAACAGCATAATGAGCAGAGGAAATTATCTTCGTTCCGAAATTACTTATGATGGTGTTCATCTTAATGCTGCCGGTTATAAAATATGGGGCAGGGAAGTTGAAAAGGTTTTGAAAAAAATAGGGATTTAAACAAAAGGAGCAGAAATGAAGAATAGAGCAAACGATATTCTAAAGATACTGATTATATCGGTTATATTTTTGTACGCATTTTCATTCGTACCGATCGATTATGAAATAATTGGTTTAAAACTTCATTCAGTCGATCTGTTTTCCGATTTGACAAAAGAATCAGAATCAGATGAAGAATTTCAATACGATGAAGATTACTTTAAAATGGAAGATGATTTCTTCAAGACAGACGATTCAACCGAATCTAATGATACAAGCGAAGATATAATTTTGCTGGAAAATAATGTTAACCTTGCCGGTATCGGGCTGGGAAATTTATTGAAAGAATTAGATAATGATTTTTATTTCTTCGCACCTGCAATGCAGGGAAAGGATGAACCGATCAAAGGAAACACCGCACAACTAAGAAAATTTTTCAACGAACTGAAAAACTCGAAATCAAAAGTTATTAGAATTGCTCATTACGGTGATTCTGCTATTGAAGGCGATTTAATTACAGCTGATCTTCGACAAGAGTTTCAAAGAAAATACGGAGGCGAAGGTGTCGGGTTTCTAGGCTTAACTTCACAAGATACCAAGTTTAGACAAACCACAACACAGAGATTTTCAAATAACTGGGAAACGGCTGCAATCTATTCTAACAATCCTAAAAATTTACCCGTAGGAATTAGCGGTGAAATATTTATACCGGAAGGCAACAGTTGGGTTGAATTTGAAACGAACCGGAGATACAGAACGGTTAAAAGCTTTTCCAAGTTTAGAATTTTTTACAGCCATGCAAAAGCTTCCGATGTTAAATATACCATTGACGGAAGTCAAAACGGAACTATAAAACTCAGAACCGGTAATGGTATTCAAGAAGCAGTTGTTGAGGTTGGTAAAAATGCAACAAAACTTAGATTAGAATTCACCAAAGAACAAGCATATTTTTACGGTGCAAGTTTGGAAGGCGGCAACGGTGTGTATGTTGATAATCTTCCTCTTCGGGGTAATTCCGGTGTTGATATTAAGAATATATCTGCTGGTGTATTAAAAGACTTTGCAAAATATTTAGACTATAACCTGATCATATTAGAATTCGGGCTAAATGCAGCCGGATCAATTACTTCAAGATATGATTGGTATGAAAGAGAAATGGTTACTGTTATTAAACATTTACAGTCCGCTTTTCCTAATGCCGGAATAATATTGATTAGTGCGCATGATAAAAGTATTCGTAAAGGCTCACAATTTGTCACCGACCCTGCTGTTGTTACATTATTAAAATCACAAATGAATATTGCTAAATCAGCAGATATAGCTTTTTGGAATATGTTTGAAGCTATGGGCGGACTAAATTCAATGCCTACATGGGTTGATGCAAATCCACCGTTAGCTTTTAAAGATTATATACATTTTAACGGACAAGGTGCGGAGAAGATTGCAGGAATGTTATTTGATTCAATAATGGGTGCCGGGAAATAATGAAGTCTCTAATTATCCAATAACATCACAAGGTATCTGTTAATGGATCTAAATTCGTTTGCTCCTAATTTAATAGAATTAATTAAATACAATCCTTTACAGCCGTTGTTGTTTAACAGCGGCTTCTTCCTTTTTTTCTTCTTATTTATCTTGGTGTTTTATCGGTTTTTCTGGCATAACTATCGCGCTAAAGTTTTTTTCTTAACGACAATCTCGCTTTACTTTTATTACAAATCCAGCGGTGTTTTTTTTGTACTGATAATTCTCAGTTCAATAATTGATTTCATTGCCGGCAAGGTTATTTACAAAAACGAATCCCCTTACTTTAGAAAACTTTTTCTTGTTATTAGTCTTGCAATGAATTTAGGAATACTTGGGTATTTTAAATACACTAACTTTTTCTTAGACTCGTTTAACCAGTTAGGTGTTGGCAGCTTTGATATGTTGGATATTTTCCTACCGGTCGGTGTATCGTTTTTTACTTTCCAATCAATGAGTTATACCATTGATATTTACAGAGGACAGCTTAAACCGGAAAATAAATTCACTGATTTTCTTTTCTTTGTTTCTTTCTTTCCTCAATTAGTTGCAGGCCCGATTGTTCGCGCATCCGACTTTTTACCTCAGATTAAAAATGATGTTTATGTTTCTCGTGAGGATATTGGACGAGCGCTTTTTTTAATAATAGCAGGGCTGCTTAACAAAGCAGTTATCGCCGATTATATTAGTATTAACTTTGTCGATAGAGTGTTTGAATGGCCTACTCGCTTCACTGGTGTGGAGAATTTGCTTGCGCTTTATGCATACACTATTCAGCTCTATTGTGATTTTTCAGGTTACTCGGATATGGCAATTGGCTTAGCTTTATTTCTGGGTTTTAAACTTCCCATTAATTTTAATTCACCTTATAAAGCGGCATCGATTACGGAGTTTTGGCAGAGATGGCATATCTCTCTATCATCTTGGTTGAGAGATTACTTATATATCGGATTAGGCGGTAATCGAAAAGGAAATATACGTACGTATGTAAATCTCATATTAACTATGCTGTTAGGAGGTTTGTGGCACGGTGCTTCGTGGCGAATGGTTATATGGGGTTTAATACAAGGCACTGCTCTTGCAGTTGAAAGAAAACTCGGAATTAAAAAATGGACCGAGAGAAGCAAGCTGCATCGGCTTGTCGGATTTCTCATAACATTCAATTTATTTACTTTCACCCTACTTTTCTTCCGTGCACAATCACACGAGATATCATTACAAATGCTCTCGCAAATGTGGAATTATTTTAATCCGGAAGTTTTTGTGCAATTTATCGAAGGTTATCCTCTTGTATTTATTTTAATAATTATTGGTTATATAACTCACTTTACTCCTCAAAGCTGGGAAGTTAGAACTCAAGAACTTATTACTAAACTTCCTTTAGTGGGTAAAGCATTGCTAATTACAATTGTTATCTGGCTTGTTGCTCAATTTAAGTCTGCCGATATACAACCGTTTATCTACTTCCAATTCTAATTATAGGAAGGGAGCTAATGTTTGAAAGTGATTTCTTTATAAATTTGATAGATATATTAAGTTACGATCCATTCAACCCCCTTCTTTTCAACAGCGGTTTTTTTCTTTTCTTTTTTATTTTCATACTTATATTTTATCGTTTTTTTTGGAGAAATTACCGTGCAAAAGTTTTCTTTTTAACGGTAATGTCGCTTTACTTTTATTATAAATCGAGCGGATTATTCTTCTATCTTGTTGTACTTAGTTCGATTGTAGATTTTATTGCCGGTAAGTACATTCATTCAACGGAATTACCTTCAAGGAAAAAGCTTTTCTTAGTTTTAAGCATACTTACAAACTTAGGAATACTTGGGTATTTTAAGTACACCAACTTTTTTATTAATACAATCAACAATATGTTATCCGGGGGGATTGAATTTGTTGATATATTTCTTCCGGTTGGAGTATCGTTTTTTACTTTTCAATCTATGAGTTATACGATTGATATCTATAAAGGAAAACTGGAACCCGAAAATAAATTTATAGATTTTCTATTCTTTGTATCATTCTTTCCGCAGCTTGTTGCCGGTCCTATAGTTAGAGCAAAGGAATTCCTGCCTCAAATTAAAAATGATGTATTAATTACTAAAGAGGAAATCGGACGGGCATTATTCTTAATTCTTGCCGGGTTAATGAAAAAGGCAATAATAGCTGATTACATTAGTATTAATTTTATCGATCGTGTTTTCGAATGGCCTACCCGCTATACCGGTGCTGAAAACTTGATGGCTGTTTATGCATACCTTGTTCAAATATATTGTGACTTTTCAGGTTATTCGGATATGGCAATAGGTCTTGCGCTTTTACTTGGATTTAAATTACCATTAAATTTTAATGCTCCTTATAGAGCGAAAACAATCACAGAGTTTTGGCAGAGATGGCATATATCTCTATCAACTTGGTTAAGAGATTATCTTTATATATCTCTGGGCGGTAATAGAAAAGGAAAAGGCAGAACCTATATAAACTTGATGCTGACTATGTTGTTGGGTGGGTTATGGCATGGGGCATCTTGGCGGTTTGTAATTTGGGGCGGGTGGCATGGTTTGGCGCTTGCAGTTGAAAGAATATTTAATATTCCTGAATGGATAACAAAGAAGAACATTGTTGTTAAAATTATTGGTGTTTTTATAACAATGCATATATGGGCTGTCTCAATGATTTTTTTCCGTGCTCAATCTTATGAAACAGGTTTTCAGATAATCAACCAGATAATACATTTTTTCCATTTTGAAGTTCTCTTTCAATTTATTGAAGGTTACACTTTAGTTTTTATTCTAATTATCATTGGCTACGTAACACATTATGTTCCTCAAAGGGTTCAAGATAAAGGTCAAAGGTTTATTACAAATTTACCGCTGGTTGGAAAAGCATTATTAATTACAATTGTAATTTGGCTGGTTGCACAATTCAAAGCTGCCGATATTCAACCGTTTATTTATTTCCAATTCTAAATCGATTCAATTTGGGCGGTGAAATAAAATCGGCACTTTCTTAAATAATTCTTTATATGATTTTGATTTTATGTTATTTTTAACGGATACTATAATCTGAAATAATAATTTATTCTAACTTGATGGCAAATTCTCTTATTAATAGAAAAAAATCATTTTCACTGTCTTTTATTTTGATGGGTTTATTTTTTGTTTTTTTACTTAATTCATCGGCTCAAACGCCTTCGGAAGTAAGAGAATTTAAGAATAGGGCAATTGAACATATGCAGGCAGGAAGATTTGGTGAAGCAATTGACCTTCTGAATAAATATATTTCTACAAATGCTCGCGAAGCCGAAGGATATAATTTAAGAGCTATTTGTTACGAAAACCGATCACAATATCAGAACGCTGTACTTGATTTTAGACGCGCAATTGCTCTCGAACCGCAAAACCAAGAATACAGAAACAATCTAAACCGGGTAATTGAGGTTTGGTATGAACAGCTTCGTAAAAAAATTGAAGGGCACCACAGAGAAATTGCTATCGATCCCAACAACCCGTTTAATTATCTTGAAATAGGTAAATCTTATAGATGGATGGAGATGTGGTCCGAAGCCGAGTTATGGTATGATGAATATCTGCTTCGCGATAACAACGCTTCTCCGGATGAGATAATTCGTTACACCGAAATATTAGCTAAAACAGGAAGTATTCTAAAAGGGGAAAGGATTCTTAGAGAATATGTTGGAAGATACCCGGACGATTGGCGGCTTTGGAGTCGATTTGGTTATTTTCTTATATGGCTTGCAAGGTATAACGAGGCAAGGCAGGCATTCGAAACAGCTTTGAGCTTTAAACCCTTCTTTAAAGAAGCCCAAGACGGATTGGATATTGCCCGCAGTGAAGCTTACGTTACACAAGAAGACCCGCGTGCATTCGAAAGAGTCTACCCTATCGACAGATTTTATAGTTTACTAAGAAGAAATCCCGCTGATGATGAAACTCGTTTCCGATTGGTTGAAGAACTTATAAGAGAAGAGCGTATTGAAGAAGCATATCAACAATTACAAAGACTTGCTGCAAGGCATCAAGGGGAAGAAAAATTTGAAGAGCTCTGGCTCTATGTTACAAATTACCGCGATCAAAATTATCGTACCAAAGTTGAGGAATTTCGACAAAAGCTTGAATCTAATCCTAATGATTTACAAGCCGTAAAAAGTTTAGCACAATATCATGAATATTTACAGGAATATGATCAAGCTTTGCAGGTGCTGGATAATTATTTTGCTCTAAATCCAAACGAGACAGATCAAACCATAAGATACCAGTATGCGCGTGTTAATGCTTGGGCGCGATATTTTGACCGTGCAATTAATATAATGGATGATTTACTTGCAGATTATCCGAATAATTTAGATTACCAGCTTTTTAAAGCTCAGCTTTCTATTTGGACAAGTCAAGATATCCAGCTTGCACGGGAATATTTGGAAAATGTTCTATCAGCTCGCCCTGAAAATGTTGATGCGTTAATAGCAATGGGATCATTAAAATTGATTGACAACGATTTTGAAGCAGCACAGTCTTTTGCCGACCGTGCACGCGAAATTGATCCGAATAATAACGAGGTTATTAAGCTCGAACAAAATATTGAATTTCAAAAACTGCGCTATGAAGAAGAATTGCTTTTTAGAATTTTAAATGAAGGTAGAGAATTAGTTCTTGATGGCGATTGTGAAGGCGCACTTCATTATTACGAAGACTATCTTAATCAAGCTGAACCAAACAATATCATCCTTAAAGAATACGGCGATGTTCTTTTTTGTGCCGGTAGATTGACTGAAGCAAGACAAGCATATGATAGAGCTGCTTCGGACGGATATTATTACGAAGCATCTTTACAGCGCGCAAAGGTTGCATATGCACTTGATGATACAACCGGTGCTATAAGAATGTTTAAAGAATTGGTACATGAAGAGCCTTACGAATTTGAACCGAGGTTGTATCTTGGAGATTCATATGCCAAAGCGAAAAGATTCGAATATGCCCGTGCTCAATATGACACTTTATTAACTTGGGATGATCTTGATTCAACTGAAATTGCAATGATAGAATTACGAAAAGGTTATCTTCCTGTTACCGGTTTAGCCGCAATCTTTGAAACTTTTCCAAATTATATAGGTTTAGCCCCTCAAGCCTCTTTTTACTCGGATAATCTGAGTTTTAGATTTTGGAATATGGGTGCCCGTATGGAACTTGGTTTTACATACTTTTTAACTTTCGGTGTATCTTACTTTAAAACACAAATGAATGCTAATGCAGCAAGTTTGAATGAGGATGTATTGGCTGCATATCCATTTACAGGTGATAAAACATTTACAACTTTTAAGGGACATCTCTACCTGCGATTTATTGACAATGTAACAATTGGAGCCGGCTTCGGAAAAGTTAATGTTGATGGATTTGAAACCCGTGATGAATCCGATGCATTTATAAATTTTGAAAAGAAAGATACTATTGCCGTTAATTTCCAATACTTAAATACTGATGCGGCACTTGTTCTTTATTCACCTTATTTAATTGACAACCGTTTATATACAACTTATTACAGAATAGGTGGTTACTATAACCATAGAAACGGATTTCATTTCGCAGGTTATTTTTCTTATTTAACCGTTACCGATGGTAATGAAGGAAATGATTTGCAGCTCCGTATAGGAAGAAGATTTCTACCCGAAGTGATTGCCGGATATGAATATTTCTATTCAAATTATAAGTTTGATGCTGATCTCTATTATTCCCCGAATAATTTTGAGTCACATAGTTTATTTATTGATTCTTGGCTGGAAAAGAAAAAACATCTTGAAGTTAAACTCGGCGGCAAAATTGGTTTTGTTCCGGCAAGTAATTTCCTTCTGCTCGCTGCAAATCTTGATATAAATTACAGAATTGCCGAAAGATTAACTATGCAGGCTAGATTAAATCTTGGCAGTACCTCGCGTGATAATGCTAGCTATAAGTATATTCAAGGACAGATTTCCGCATACTGGACTATTTATTAATTTCCGTCTAAAGTTTTATGAAAAAAATTATATTATTTATAATCTGCACCCAATTAATAACAATTTCACAAGAACTAAAATTATTTGGTGTGGCACAACCGGGTAATGCAATAATAGGAAAAGCAGATAACATTTCTCAAGTGATGTTAAATGATAAAATACTGCAATTTGATAAAAACGGATATTTCACATTCGGATTTGACAGGGATGCAAAAGGAACTCACTTACTTAAAATCAAATACACAAACGGTAAATCTGAAATAAAAAGATTTGATCTTCCCGGAAGAGAATATGAGATTCAAAAAATTACAAGTACTAAACAAGAATTTACGGGACCACCGCCGGAAGAACTGCCGCGTATTGAACGCGAAAGAGAAATTATGAGAAATGCGCGTAGAAAAATCGGCATAATTGATACAGCTTATTTTTCTTCAGGATTTATGTTGCCGATAAAGAATGCAAAAATAACAGGTGTTTTCGGAAGTCAAAGAATTATAAATGAAGTACCGCAAAACATTCATAACGGGATTGATTATGCTGCACCAACCGGGACTGATGTTTTTGCTATGGCTGACGGGTTGGTTCAACTTGCTGGGGATAATTTCTATTATAACGGTAATTTTGTTTTAATTGATCACGGGCAAGGGCTTTCCAGTATTTATCTGCACTTAAATAAATTATCAGTTGCTACCGGTGAGTTTGTAACAAAAGGGCAAAAGATTGGAGAAGTTGGAACTACAGGAAGATCAACCGGTCCACATCTTCATTTAGGTGTCAATTGGTATAACAATAAAATTGATCCTAATTCGTTAATTGGTATTGGACTTTAAAGGTATGAGAAATTAATTGATTACAAAAATCAATATGCATGAATCGAGCATTCCATTTTAGATTGAGTAAATATTTAACCAGC